>JBJKSV010000843.1:0-9248 GCA_046703605.1 Limisphaerales bacterium | reverse complement strand
GCGGCGACAATTTGCATCTTTTCGCCCGTGCCCTTGAGGAAGCAGTCGCAATAGGCCAGATACGTCCCCGCGAGACCGGCCATGGCGGCATGTTTGGCGGCGTCCTCGACTCTCAGGCAGAGATCGCAACTGCGCTGGTCCAGGTAGAGGGTCCCGGCTTGGAAAATCGCCTTGTGCTCACGGTCGTAGAAATCCCGGAAAGAAACAAAGTTGTGGCAAAGCTGGAGGAGGTCCCGATTGTATCGGAGCAAGCGGTCGAGGCCGGCGGTCGCCGCCGCCCTCCCTGCCTGGGCCTTGTCCTTCTGGATAAGGGCGGTGAGCCTGTCTTTGCCGTCGCCGGCCAGGATCTCCCGCACGCGCGTCAGGCCGAGTCGTTCGACGCTGGCGCCCGTCTTGGTGCTCAACCAGGCCTCGTATGGCCCGAGCCTCGCCAGCAACTGGCCCCAATCCGTTTCACTCAAGGCGGTGCTGTCTCCAAGAAGCGGCTTCACGGCCTGTTCCTGGAGGGTGCCGATGACGACCGTCCACGCCGGGTTGAGGCTTCCATCGAATGGCAATGGCGCTCCGGCGCCGACGCGTGCAAGGGGCAAGTTGGCGATTTCGGGGGCAGTGATAGTCAGGTCTTTGACAGCCAGGGCTTGAAATTCGCTGTCCTCCCGATTCAGAGAATTCAGAGCGCGTGGATCGAAGGCCGCCAGGCGGCAGCGGGCGAAATAGTCATTCACCTTGACCTTTGCGGCTTCGACGGCGGCCGCCGCCATCGGGGTGGCCTGGCCCAGCGGGAGGACTAGCGCATCGCCTTCCGCCTTGCGCCACCAGTCAGAGTAGGCGGCGGCATCAGTGAAGAATTGATCTACCTTGGCCTGAGAGACACCCGGCTTGCCGCTGGCGTCCGTCTCGGCGCCGAGACACGCGATGATGTCCTCAATGAGGGCCTTGATGGGATCATCGGCAGCCGAATCACGCGGCACAATACCGTCGCCATTGAAAGGTTGCGCGGCGAAGGTCTGAGCGGCAACGGCAGCTTCGTCAATGGAGATTATGTCGGATGGCCCTTTGCCAAGAACCTCGCGGGCGAAGGCGGCAATGCTCGCGCCTTCCGGGTCAGATTCATTGATGGCCGCCACAGGCAGGCCCGAGGCCCCTTTGAGCAGGTCGTCAGGGTCGCGGAGCAAGCGTCCGACCCATTTGATGGCCGCGATGAGCTCTGGGGCGCGGATGCGGCCGTCCTTATCGGTGTCCATCAGGGCCAAGGTCTGTTGGTCGAATTCGACGGCTGAGATCGGGCAAGCCAAGGCGACCCAAAGCTTGAGGTCGAGTTGGTCCAAGGCCAGGAGGTCCGCGCCGCTCTCCAGCTTGGCTTGGTCAAAGCCCCCCGCGCGAAAGAAGCGCCACTGTTTGGAACCACCTTCTTGTTCTCCCATAAGCAGCTTGTCCCTGTTGGCTCAGTGTTGTGTCAGTGCTGGAGGGTCTTGCGTTGAGCCGGAACTGCGATGCGGGCGCACGCCTGAGAAATATATTATTGCCGCCGCAGGTTTGTCTCACGCCTCCCAAGTTCGCCATGTTGCGAATAAGTCACTTCTTTCCTCCCAGCGCGTTACCCAGAGCGGAGGCCGCATCTTTGACTGTAGCATTGGAGAGCGCGCTCTGGATCTGTGACTTCAGATCGTCCAGCGTCTTCTGCTGATCCGCAGTTAGTTTGAAGCCGGTAAGCTGCCCAACGGTGTTGAGCGCCTCCTGGTACTTTTGATCGGAGACGAGTGACTTCGCATGGTCAAGGAGGGTCTGGGCTTGTTGCTCGGCGGCCTGGGTCTGGGCAAGCGCCTGGGTCGTCGCCTGGGCGACAGCCTGCGTCGCCTCCTGGACCGGTTCCGGAGTTGTGACCTCCTGCGTCACGACAGCCTCCTGGGCGTTGCTGGCGTTGGCGGTTTCAGAGGCGGAGCTTTGGACGGCTTGTGGAGTTTCGGTGGCAGCAGGAGCAGGCTGCTCCTTCTTACAGCCAACGAAGACGGCCAAACCCGCGCACAGAGCGATCCCTACTGTAACGAGTTCTGTTTTCATAGCGAGTACGATTGTTTTGTATAATAAAGGCGGTTCAGAACACATGCAAGTGTTCGGAATCCCTCTGCCTTTAGTGCTAGAGTGGTGCCAACCGGCTGCCCGGGAACGAACGCTTTCTTACACTCTAAGCCTCAATGCGTTGGAGATTTGATCAGGTGACCATTGATCCCCTGCCCCATGGGTCTGAACTCCAATATATTGGAGAAAGCCCCAATCCTCGGAGGCGGGGCGAGCCCCGCTCGTTCGTCCCCAGAGCTCTAAGTCCCAGCGGGTACGGTTGGGCGGCGTATGCCCAGCTTGCTCATCCTGGCTTCGAGAGTGGTGGGCTTTATCCCAAGGTTCTCCGCGGCGCCGTTGCATCCTCGGACCCGCCAACCGCATTGCTCCAAGACCTTCAGGACGTGCTCCCGCTCGATTTCCTCGAGTTTGCGGCTGGAGGCCGAGGCCAGGGGCCCGGGCGTTGCAGGAAGACCGATTCGCAGGTTAGGGCCGTTGGCCGTAATCATCGCGCGCTCGATGACGTTCCGCAACTCGCGGACATTGCCGGGCCAGGAATAGCGCTGGAGGGCATCCAGGCTCTTTTGATGTATCGACTCGATGTTCTTGTTGAAGGCCACGGCGAACTCGTTCACAAAGGCCCAGACCAATAGCGGGATGTCTTCGCGGCGTTCGCGCAAAGGGGGCACTCTAATGGGAAACACGCTAAGCCGGTAGTAAAGGTCCTGGCGGAAGCTCCCTTCGCGGACCGACTTTTCCAGGTCGCGGTTGGTGGCCGCAATAAGACGGACATTAACCGGGATGGGCCTGGGGTTTCCCAGCCGTTCAATCTGCTTCTCCTGAAGCACCCGCAACAATTTCGCCTGCGTCTCGAGGGGCAAGTCTCCCACCTCGTCTAGAAAAAGGGTCGAATTGTCCGCCAGCTCAAATCTTCCAACTTGACGAGAGAGCGCGCCGGTGAACGCCCCCTTTTCCCGCCCGAATAATTCACTCTCCACCAGAGCCGCCGGCATGGCCGCGCAGTTGACACAAACCATCAAGCGGTCCCGACGCGAGCTCAACTCGTGGATGGAAGCGGCCAGCAGCTCTTTGCCCGTGCCGGTTTCCCCCAGCAAGAGCACGGTCGATTCGGTGCCCGCAACCTGCTCGACATTCATCAGGGCTTGGCGCAGCATGCGACTCTGGCCGACGATCCGTTTGTGGCAGTGCAAGAGTTTGACTCTCTGGTGGAGGTAAGCGTTTTCCTCATGCAGGCGGGATTTAAGGTCTTGCACCTCGGTCAATGCCTTTTGCAAAGCCCCTTGGGCTTGCTTCAGTTCGGTGATGTCGTGGTGGGCGACAACCACCCCGCCCTCCAGCGCTTTGAGCGGTGTCACCTTCATCAGGAACCAGCGAGGCGCAGTTGGAGAGTCGCACGAGTATTCCAGGGACATAGAATCAGACGAGCCGGAAAGGACCGCTTCAATCGCTTCGAGGGCCTTTGCGGCTGTCGGATCACCGGCCGCCAGGGAGCGTCGGCAAACATCAAGATAATTTATCCCTGGCGAGACCGCCGAAGGCAAGGCCCCATTCGCTCGACCGAAGTTGTGCCAGGCCTCATTCGCGCTCACGATAGTCCCAGCCTTGTCGAGCATGGCAACTTCTCCGTGGATCGAGTTGAGAATCGCCTGCGCCACGGCTTCATCCTGGCTCCGTTGCGGATCTAGTTGCAACCGGTCAATCTTCAGCCCGTCGGTGGCCTGAGAAGCGAGATTGATGCCCTGTTCCTCCATACCCTAAGGTCCGTTTCCTTGTGTCTTGGGCGCATTCTGTCAGGTTCCTCGCCTGGTTGCAAGCCCTAAATAGGGGCGACGGCCTCCAAGGCTTTGTGGTTTCTCCAATGGCTTGGAGGCGCCTGCCCGTGCTCTGACTGCGGACACAACTCTCTGGTCCGCGTTTAAGGTCAATGGCTGGAACAAGTTAAACGGATTCCGGTCATCCCAGACTCAGATGGCATCCTTCTAGCAGACAATTCAAGAATGGTGCAGGCCTTCATGAGAATAAGAACCGAGCCGCGCAAGGCAGCGGATCTGGTCTCGGCCCTGCGTGCATTGATTAGATCGGCACGGACTGAAAAAGGTCTAATCCGCTGCGCCTCGTATCTCGAGGTGGATAAGGCGGACACGGTTTGCTATGAGGAGCAATGGCAAAGCCGTGAGGACCTCGAAGAACAGATACGGTCTCCGCGTTACACGCAACTGCTGGCCCTGATGGAATGCGCCACGGAGCAGCCGTTGCTGGAGTTCAGGTTCGTTTCCGAAACACGCGGGCTGGAATACGTAGGAGCCGTGCGTGGCGAGGAATATTCCTTTAACGGCAAACAGGATGTATAACAACTCAAAGCAAGGAGGAATGAAAGTGAAATCGAGGAAAGAACTGGTTCGTATAAGTTTTGCGGCAGCCGCTGTCATGCTGGCTGGATGCGCTCAACAACAACAGCGAGGAACCTATCACGCGGTCCCGGCCATGGCCGTAGTTCCCCAACCCCAACCCCCACCCCCATCGCCCGGTTACGGGCCCTCTTACGAGACGTTTGAGGAGAATGGCGTGCATTGGATTCGGGGTTCGATGGCCTTTCCCACAGGTTTGCGGGAGAGCAGCGGGGTGCTGGTCGAAAAGGTCGTGCCCGCGGAAGTCCTGGCCGGCCAACCCTTCGATTATTCCTACAAGGTCAGCAATCTGACCGACTATCCCATCCACATGGTGACATTGGCCGACCGCGTCTCACCCAATTTTACGGCGGCAGAGATTGATCCGAAACCGTCGGCCGTTCGAGACGGCGTGGCCACCTGGCAGTTGGAGACGCTCGGCCCCAAAGAGACGAAGACCATCCGCGTCCGGGGGACCAGCGCTGAAGAAGGCGCCGTGAACACGTGTGGTTGGGTGAGCTACAGCCCGCTGCTTTGTGAGGACGTCCGCGTGGTCAAAGCGGCGCTCCAATTGCTCAAGACCGCCCCGCAAGAAGCGATCATCTGTGACCCGATCCCGATGACCCTGACGGTCAAGAACACGGGCAGCAGCGCCCTCACCGGTGTCAAGGTCACCGACGCGTTGCCCGAAGGGCTGGTCAGCGACGGCAAGAGCACGCTCGACTTTGAGGTCGGTAACCTCGCCCCTGGAGAGAGCCGCGACATCAAGTTCGACGCCGCGGCGGCGAAGACCGGCGAATTTGTCACCAAGGCTCAAGCCACTTCGGCCCAGGGTGTGCAGGGCGAGGCATCCACCAAGACCATCGTTCATGAGCCGGTTTTGACTGTGGCCTGCACCGCGCCTCCGCAACAGTATATGGGACGCAGTTTCGAGGTACTCTTCACGGTCGGCAACAAAGGCGATGCCGAAGCGGCGGGGACAATCCTGGAGGTGCCTATTCCGGGCGGTCTGAGCGTCAAAGCGGCGTCCAACGGCGGCCAGGCCACGGAGAACAAAATATCTTGGGATTTGGGCTCGGTTGCGGTTAATGCCCCTCAGCAAGTCTCGGCGACCTTCGTCGGCGCAACGGCCGGCAATTTCCAGTTCAGTCCGACAGCCAAGGGCACCTGCGCCAAACCGGTGGAGTCTTCCTGCCAAACACTTCTGATGGGAGTGGCTGGCATCCTGCTCGAGAAAGCGGACGACCCAGACCCGGTCGAAGTGGGAGAGACGACGACCTACACCGTAAAGGTCACAAACCAAGGCAATGCCGACGACCACAATGTGCAAGTGGTGGTGATTGTCGCCCCGGAACTCACGCCGGTTAGCGCTACCGAGGGAGCCATTATTGATGGCCAGAGGGTCACCTTCCCCGTGGTGCCTCGTCTGGGGGGCAAGGAGGCCGTGACCCACAGGATTCTTGTAAAAGGAGCCAAGGCAGGTGACGGGCGCACTCGCTTCGAGCTCAACTCGGAGTTGCTCAAGACCCCGCTTATCGCCGAGGAGAGCACCCACGTCTATTAACGGGGGAAACAGCCGCGGACGCGAGGAGTCCGCGCAGAGTTCATCAGGCGCCGCCCGGCGTGAGACGGGCGGCGCCCGGTTTCGGGTAGTAATGTCACCAACCGGAGGCCGAGGCGTCTCGCCGCGGCGATGACGCCATTCAAAAGAATATGAGACTTGCGTCGTGTTTCTTCGCCGTGGTGGTGGTTGGGCTGGCGCTGGCCGCGCCACCCGCTCAGGCCCAAGAGCACCGTGCTGTACGTCTCGGCAATCCCGCCACTCGTTTCGCGCGCCCGCTAACCAGGTGGGAGGAGGTTCGCGCCATGTTCGCCGACGAAACACTGAAAGGCGATGTGAAGTCGGTTCTCAAGCAAGCCCATTGGGACGGAGATGTGGATGACCTGCGGCGGGCGGCCGCCGCGGCACCCGTCACGGAGGTCAGGCTGCCCAGAGGCACCCGTATGCCTTTCATGTCCTCGCGAAAGGATGGCGCGCCCATTGTCTTGAGAGACGTGCTCTGGGCCGGCGACAAACCAATAAGCGCCTACGCCTTCGAGTTCACCTCCAGCCAGAGGCGTTATCGCTGTATTATACCCAAACCGTGCGCCAACTTCTTCGTGGTGGATCTGGGAACCGCGATACCAGAATTGGCAGTTGGATGCCGCACCCCGCCCCGGACTCTCGTTGGCCAACGATTCGCCGTTTACCTCACACTGGTCAATAATGGAACAGCAACGGAACCTGCTGCCTCTCTGGTTCTGCACGTCCCGGAGGCGGCGGCTCTCGTCGGCGCCACCGAGCAGCCTGTTAGTGGCCCTGGCAGCCTGTCTTGGTCAATTACGAGCCTGCGGCCGCATTTGGCCAAGGAAGTCCGCGCAACCTTCATTTCGCGCCAGCCCGCTTCCCTGACCTTCGACGTCTCAGCCGAGGGGGGCAACCGCCGCATGGCAACGACCCGGTGTGAGACAGTGGTAGCCGGCATTCCGGCAATACTACTCGAGACATCCGACCTGGAGGACCCCATTGAGGTGGGAAAGCAAGTCATCTATGAAATCAAAGTGACCAACCAAGGGTCGGCACCGGGAACCAATCTCAAGGTCTGGTGTGCCTTGCCCGAATCGGAGGCCTTCTTGTCTGGCGCCGGACCGACGCAAGTAGAGGGGCGGACGGCGGGCATCATCACCATGGGCACGCTGCCTTTTCTTGCGCCCAAAGGACAGGCCTTGTGGCGCACAACGGTGAGGGCCTTGAAACCAGACGACGCACGTTTCAAAGTGTTCGTGAGCAGCGACCAGTTTCAGGCCCCAATACGAAAAGACGAATCGACACACCTCTATTAACAAACAGCCAATAAAGCCGAGCAGGAGTGTCCGCGCCAAGCGAGGGCAAGAGTTTATTGCGTCCTGCCGGGGAACAAGTATATGAAAACAGCTTTTGCTATAACCATCGTCCTCCTGTGCTCCCTTGGCGCCGCCGAGGCCGACATCTTCGACTTTTTCGGATTTGGCAAGAAACAGACCAATGTCTCCGCCACGCTGCCTTCCGCCTCAGTCTCCTCCTTGTCACAAGCCCAGATCATTGACGGACTCAGGGAAGCTCTGACAAAAGGGGTCCAAGAAGCGGTTGGCCGTCTGGGCCATGAGGGTGGCTTTCTGACCAATCTGGATGTCAAGATTCCCATGCCGGAGAAGCTTCGCACCGTTGAGAAGACCCTGCGCCTGCTGCGCCAGGACAAGCTGGCGGACGATTTTGTCAGCACCATGAATCACGCCGCCGAGCAAGCGGTGCCCGCGGCTGCACCCGTCTTCGGCAGTGCCATCCGCCAGATGTCCATCGCCGATGCCCGGGCTATTCTTACAGGAACCAACAACGCCGCCACCCAGTACTTCCGTAGGACGACCGAAACAAACCTGTTTGAAAACTTCCTGCCCATCGTGAAAAGGGCTACGGATCAAACAGGGGTAACCTCGTCCTACAAACGCCTCATGGAGAAGGCGAATGCGGCCACGCCATTAAGCACCTTTGGCAGATCGTTCCTTGGCCAGGACTCCTTGGACCTTGATGCCTACATCACGAACAAGGCGCTGGACGGTCTGTTCAAGGTGGTCGCCGAGGAGGAGAAACGCATCCGCGAGAACCCGGTGGCCCGCACCACGGATTTGCTGAAGAAGGTCTTCGGAGCCGTGACGAAATAGGGCGGCCCTGCGAGGGTGAGCAAAGTTGCATGGGAGATGGGATTTTGGGCAAAGAGAAAAGGCCGTGCGCCGGATCGCGTCCTTTTGGCTTGCGTTGGCCTGCTCTGTCTCGCCGGCTGCGCGACTCCCCGCGCAACAGAGACATCCGCAAGACACCTGGCGCAGCGGTTGTGCGCACTGACCAACACGGTAGCCGCCGATGAAGCCACCCTCCTGGCGGCCACCGCACACTCGTACTCACTCGAACTGGCCAGACAATACCGGGCCGTACGCCCTGCCATACTGCACAATGTGCTGGTCAACATGGGCCTGAGAAAACGCGGTTTGTGTTTCCAATGGGCCGACGACCTTTATGCCAAATTGCAATCACTGCGCCTCCGAACGCTCGATCTGCACCGCGCGGTGGCCCGCTTGGACACGCGTCGAGAACATAGCTCGGTAGTTGTGACGGCTCGAGGGCAGCCCTTCGAGGAGGGGATTGTCCTTGATGCATGGCGCCACTCGGGGCGGCTCTACTGGGGCGAGGTTAAGCGAGATCCGCACCCCTGGATCGAGGTCCGCTTAGTCCGTCCAGAGGGAGCGACGCAACAAGGTTCAGGGGCAAAGGGGCATTGACGCTTTCCCTCGCGGCACTGCGCTCGGCGGTGGCAGCCGTCGGAGAGGGGAGCCTTCTGCGCGTCCTGCCGATAAGCCAGTTTCTTAAGTCTCGCGTCCTGCGCCCAGCGCCGTACCAGTTTGAGGTTTGAGATTTCAGAGGAGACCATGGGATTTGCGACTTGCGATTTGGCGGGGCGCAGAGCCCGGCCCGGGGGTGTCCGGGGATTTCAGAATGACCAATGAACCCTTCTACGGGTGGCCTCTGAGTCCCACCCCTTTGATCTTCTCCACCGCCGCCTCTTCGATCAACTGGACCCAGAGGAACTTCAATTCGTGAACCACCTCAACCCGGCTATCGGGCGCGCCGCCTCTTCCGGTCCTCTGCCTCAACACCATGTGTTTGTCTCGGGTGTAGGCGGCTATCACACCTATCGCATTCCCGCCCTC
>JBJKSV010000842.1:0-5409 GCA_046703605.1 Limisphaerales bacterium | reverse complement strand
ATTGGAGCTGACCGTTGCGAACCTGAGCCTTCAGGGACACGGCGCGTCCCAGAAAGTTGTAAACGAACGGATTCGAGGGCTGGCCATACACTTCGTCCGGCGTTCCGATCTGCTCGACGCGGCCCTGGTTCATGACGACTACTCGATCGGCGACTTCGAGCGCTTCGTCCTGGTCGTGGGTGACGAACACGCTGGTGACATGGATTTCGTGGTGCAGGCGGCGAATCCAGCGCCGCAGGTCCTTGCGCACCTTGGCGTCCAGCGCGCCAAAGGGTTCGTCCAGGAGCAGCACGGTCGGTTCAATAGCCAGCGCCCGAGCCAGGGCCACTCGTTGCCGCTGGCCGCCTGAGAGTTGGGTGGGCAGGCGGTTCTCGAGGCCGGTGAGCTGCACCAACTCCAGCAGTTGCATCACTTTGTTGCGGATGACGGCTTTTCCGGGCCGCTCCTTGCGCCTGCGCACCTGCAATCCGAACGCGATGTTGTCGAACACGCTCATGTGGCGGAACAAGGCATAATGCTGAAACACAAAGCCGATCCCGCGCTCGGCGGGCGGCTTTTGAGTAACGACTTCGTCATGGAGCACTACCTCGCCGGAGTCGGGAAACTCCAAGCCGCCAATGACGCGCAGGAGGGTGGTCTTGCCCGAACCGGATGGACCGAGCAGGCCCAGCAATTCTCCGGGTTGAACCCGCAGGTTTACATGGTCCAGCGCGGTGAAGGCGCCAAACCGTTTGACAAGTCCCTTGACTTCAACGCTCATGCATCCCCTCCTGTTCAATGTTGTATTGCAACCTCGGAGCGCCGCTCGACCCACACCTTGGCAATCAGGGTTACCATGGCAAGGAGCGTGAGGAGCGAGGCGACCGCGAAGGCGGCGACAAACTGGTAATCATTGTAAAGAAACTCCACCTGCAGAGGCATGGTCATGGTGCGGTTGATGATGTGGCCGGAGACAACCGACACCGCACCGAACTCGCCCATGGCGCGGGCGTTGCACAAGATGACTCCGTAAAGCAGACCCCATTTGATATTGGGCAGCGTGACGCGCCGGAACGTCTGCCATCCGCCGGCGCCCAGGGTGATGGCCGCCTCCTCCTCGATTGCCCCCTGCGCCTGCATCAACGGGATGAGCTCGCGCGCCACGAAGGGGCAGGTCACAAACAGGGTGACCAGCACGATGGCCGGCACGGCGAAAATAATGTGGACATCGTGCCGCTCCAGCCACGGCCCCAGCCACCCTTGCGCGCCGAACACTAACACGTAGATCAGGCCGGCTATCACCGGCGAGACGCTGAACGGCAAATCGATCAGGGTCGTGAGAAAGCTCTTGCCCTTGAAATCGAATTTGGCAATCGCCCATGCCGCCGCCACGCCGAATATCACATTCAGCGGTATGGTAATGGCCGCCGTCAGGAGGGTCAGCTTAATGGCGGCGAGCGTCGCCGGATGGTTGAACGAGCCGAAATAGGCCCCTAATCCCTTCTCGAGCGCGTAGCCAAACACTGAGAGCAGCGGCGCCAAGAGGAACAGACCGAGAAATCCTGCCGCCAGGCCTATCAATAGCCGTTGCGCCCACGCCGGCTCGCGGGTCGCGGCGAAGGTCTTCGGCACCGGTTTACGGGCAATTCTGGAATGGGTAGGCATAGTCGCTTTCTCACGCGGGCGCCGTCCGCCGAGTGGCCCACCGTTGCATCAAGTTAATGGCCAGCAATACCGCGAAAGAGACGATGAGCATCACCACTGCCAGCGCCGTGGCCCCGGCGTAGTCGTATTGCTCCAGTTTCGTCATAATGAGCAGCGGCGTAATCTCGGTTTTCATAGGCATGTTGCCGGAGATGAAGACCACCGAGCCGTATTCACCCACCGCGCGGGCAAAGGCCAGGGCGAAGCCGGTCAAGACCGGAGGCCAGAGCAGCGGCAGGATAACGCGGCGGAAGGTTGCCCATCGGCCGGCGCCCAAAGTGGCCGAGGCTTCCTCGAGTTCGAGATCGAAATCCTCCAGAACAGGTTGAACGGTGCGCACGACAAACGGCAGGCCCACAAACGTCAGCGCCACCCAGACGCCGATCGGGGTGAAGGCGACCTTGATGTCCAGCGGTTGGAGCAGACCTCCGATCCAGCCATTGGGTGCGTAGAGCGTGGTCAGCGCAATTCCCGCAACCGCCGTCGGCAGGGCAAAGGGCAAGTCCACCAGCGCATCCACCAGGCGCCGTCCGGGAAACCGGTAGCGCACGAGCACCCAGGCCGTGATGAACCCAAAGATGACGTTGACCACGGCCGCAAAAAGCGACGCGCCGAAGGTCAGCTCGTAGGACGCCAGCGCGCGCGACGAAGTGACCGCCGCCCAGAAGCTCTTCCATCCTATCGTGCCGGTCTTGAAAAATGCCGCCGACAGGGGAATCAGGACAATCAAGCTCAGGTACAAAAGGCTATAGCCGAGCGTCAGCCCAAATCCTGGTATCACCGAGCATTTCTTGAGACCTTTCATCCTGGAAACACAATTCGCCTATGGTGAATAGATGCGGTCGAAGACGCCGCCGTCGCTAAAGAATCGCCCTTGCGCCTTCTCCCAGCCGCCGAATTCCTTTTCAACCGTGATTAGCTCCAGCTTCGGAAATCGCTTCAGGTCTTGAGCGTCGGCATACTGAGGCTTGAAGGGTCGGTAATAGTGTCTGGCAACGATGCGCTGTCCCTCCGGCGAATACAGATATTCGAGGTAAGCCTCCGCGAGCTGGAGATTGCCCTTCCTCTTCGCATTGGCGTCCACTAGCGCCACCGGCGGCTCCGCTAGAATACTGATAGAGGGCACAACGATCTCGAACCGTCCTTTGCCCAATTCGTCCAGCGCCAGGAAGGCCTCGTTCTCCCAGGCCAGCAGCACGTCTCCGATTCCGCGCCGGACGAAGGTCGTGGTCGAGCCGCGAGCTCCGGAATCAAGCACGGGGACATTTTTGTAGAGCCTGGTGACAAACTCGCGCGCCTTTTCATCGCTCCCGTATCTCTGTTTGGCGTAGGCCCAGGCGGCCAGAAAATTCCAGCGCGCCCCTCCGGAGGTCTTCGGGTTGGGCGTTATGACCGAAATGCCGGGCCGGACCAGGTCATCCCAGTCTCGAATCCCCTTCGGATTGCCTTTGCGCACCAGGAACACGATGGTGGAGGTGTAAGGACAACTGTTGTTGGGCAGTCGGCGCTGCCAGTCCTTGGGCAGCTTGCCAGTCCGTTGAGCGATGGCGTTGATGTCGTAAGACAACGCCAGCGTCACCACGTCGGCCTCCAGCCCATCAATTACCGAGCGCGCCTGCTTGCCCGAACCCCCGTGAGATTCCTCGACGCCGATCTCTTCGCCGGTTTTTGCCTTCCAATACCTCTGAAAGGCCGCGTTATAGTCCCGGTAAAGCTCGCGCGTGGGGTCGTAAGAGACATTGAGCAGCGTATGACCTTTCGCCGCTGCCGGCCGGGGAAGAGCGGCGAGGACTCCTGCGATTCCGATTACAATTAGCAGCGGTCTCATATTCAACGTCCTTTCCTTTCCGTATGGGGGTTTTCTCCAGATGCCTGTTAGGGCTCAGAAGCGGAGCTGGAACCGGGTGATAACGGCGTGCTCGTCCTCGAACCTCGCGCTGTCGAGTCGCGTCCAGTTGTAATAGAGAGAAATTCGCACCATCGGGTTGAGATACCAACACAGCCCGCCGCCATAACTCCTTGCCGTTGAGGCCGAGCTTGAGGGGTTGGCGAATACAGGGAATGCCGAGTCATCCACGGCCAGTTCGGTGGCGCGCGCCACCACCTGCCACGCGCCCCAGCCCCGCGGCTCCCCAAAACCCACCGGCCTGGCAGGTTTCACGCCGCCGAAGCTCGCTTCCTCGCCCGTCAGCACCCAGGAGGCCGTTACCTCCCATGCCGTGTTGCGGAGCCTCGCTGTCGAAGGCCCCCTCCGTAGCTTGTGCGACGAGACCGCGTACTCGGCCAGCAACCCAAACGGGCCGTTGTAATAATAAAGCTGTGGCACCACGCGCCACACCGCGCCATCCTCCAACACGCCACTGTTCCAATTGAAGAATGTCTGTTGGCCGACCGTGCTAAAGCTGGACGGTGCGCCTTCCCATTCGCCGTAGGTGCCCGCGACTCCAAACCCCAAGCCCTTCAACGCTCGATTGCCGCTGCTGGCTAACGGTGTCGCGAACACCCGGGCCGCCAGACTCTTGTCATCGCCGCCGGCCCCGACGCTGCTGCCGCCATCGGCGGTGCCGTTGTAGGCGCCGAGGTAGTAGTCGAGGGTTCCATCGAGGACCTTGCCGTGCAGCGCCAGCCCAATATCGCGGTTAGGGACGAGGCTGGTTGGGTAGCCGAACTCGGTCATGAGATTGTCCTCGCGCGCCTGGTATCGCTCCAAGCCAATCGGCAGCTTGATCTTGCCCGCCAATAGCTGGACAGCGGGCCGCAGTCGCCAGTTGACCCACGCATCCAGGAGCGTCGGGCTTGTTCCAGCGAAATCCTCCAGGAGGCGGAAGTCGAATTTGTCGAATACTGTGCCCGTCAGTTCGAGACGCGCTCGCCGGATGAGAAACGTGTCCTGCCCCTTCCTTTCGCCTTCATACGGATAGAACCTGGCGTCGGCCTGGATGAGTGACCGGAGCCTCAAATCGAATGCCCTGTCCGCGCTCTCCAACGAAAATCCCTTCTCGCCCACGCTCAGGATGGGCATGGTCTTGCCCTTCGCCTCGGCCTGCCGGTCTTCCGATTTGTGCTCACCTTCCGGTGTTGGGGCTTTCCGCTCTTCCGGCCCTGCGCTTTGGTTGGTGTTTGTTCCCCGCGTCTTTAGCATTTGCTTCAAATCCTGCACTTCCTGCTCCAGCGCCCGGATTCGCGTCAGGATTGCCTTTGTATCCGGCGCCGTTTCTTGCGCCACGACACTGCCTACCCCGACGGCAATAAGCCCCAAGGACGCCACCGCAAACGCCAATGGGCCGTGTGAGTTGCGCTTCGTGATGTCCATGGCGGCGCGGCCGAACCCGGACGCAGGATTGTCTAGCGACTCAATAGACATATAATATCCCTATCATTCCGCTAGACAATTGCAAGCCCTATTTCTCAGAGCCTGGGCCCGTGTCAAGAATGGCGGTTGCCGCGGTAAGCCGAGGGGGTTACAATGTCTGCTAAGGCCATGAAATGGAATCTCGCCAGAAGCGGGGCTGAAGGGCGTTGCCAAGCGTTTACCCTCATTGAGCTCTTGGTGGTAATCGCCATAATCGCCATTCTGGCCGCGCTGCTTTTTCCCGCCCTGTCAGGCGCAAGAGAGAGGGCGTCTCTGACAGTGTGCAGGAACAATCTGCAGCAGATCGGATTGGCGCTCCAGGCATACACCGGCGACTGGCAAGCCTATCCGCCACAGGACGCGCGGGTGCTGGC
>JBJKSV010000841.1:0-12213 GCA_046703605.1 Limisphaerales bacterium | reverse complement strand
TCCACCTCCGTCGAAGAGCGGATGAGTCCCAGGCCGTCCCTCAGCCATTGCACGACCGCGCCGCCGATGTAGATGCTCCCCTCCAGGGCATAAAGCGATTTGCCGCCGGTCTTCCAGGCCACGGTGGTCACCAACTGGTGCCGCGAAGGCACGGGCCGCGGCCCGACGTTCATCAGCATGAAACAGCCGGTCCCGTACGTGTTTTTGGCCAGGCCTCGAGAAAAGCAGTTCTGGCCAAATAACGCCGCCTGTTGGTCGCCGGCAATTCCCGCGATGCGAATTGGGGCGTCGAAAATGCCGGGAGCAGTCTGGCCATAAATCTCGCTTGAGGAACGGACCTCCGGAAGCATCTCTCGCGGCAAGTCCAGCAAGCCCAACAGTTCCTCGTCCCAGGCGCCGGTGTGCAGGTTGAAAAACATGGTGCGCGAGGCGTTGGTGGCATCGGTGAGATGGAGGGCGCCGCCGGTCAGCTTCCAGATCAGCCAGGAGTCGATCGTGCCAAAAGCCAATTCGCCCGCCTGAGCGCGGGCGCGGGCGCCGGGCACATTGTCGAGCAGCCATCGGGCTTTGCTCGCCGAGAAATAGGCGTCGATAACCAAGCCGGTTCTTTGCTGGATAAGCTCGGCATGGCCGGCGCGTTTAAGTTCGTCGCAAAATGGCGCCGTCCGCCGGTCCTGCCAGACGATAGCATTATAAATCGGATCGCCTGTGTGCCGGTCCCAGATGAGGGTGGTTTCGCGTTGGTTGGTGATGCCCAATGCGGCCACGTCCGCGGCCTTCAACCGCGCCTCTGCCAGCGCCTGGCGCGCGACCGCCAGTTGGCTGGCCCAGATCTCGTTCGGGTCATGCTCCACCCACCCCGCCCGGGGAAACACCTGGCGAAATTCCTTTTGGGCGGCGCCCTGTATCGCACCACTCTGATCGAAGAGAATGGCTCGGGAACTGGTCGTGCCTTGGTCTAATGCCAGAATGAAGGACATAATTTTGCCGATTCAGCGGGTTGTTCTCAAGCTTAGTAATCAGCGAGAGCGCGGCTGTCAACATCCATGCCGCGCCGGCAGACTCAATCCGGGCGAAGCCGTCGCCCCCTCTCGGCCAGGTCCAACTCGTGCTGGATGCGGCGCATCTCCTCGTCGTTGATGATATGTTCATTGCGCAAGTTCAGGATGGTGCGGCGCTCGATTGTCAGGGCCTCTTGTTGCAGGCGTCTGAAGGCCGAGCCGCCGCCGGGCGATTCCTGTTCCTCGGCTTGCTTCGAGGATTCCAGTTCGCGAATCCGGTCGTTGTACTCAGTCCGGAGCCTTTCGATAGCATCCTCCGGTTCCTTGTCCGCCAGTTCATCCAACCGGGCGAGCACGGCTCGCTTTGCCTTGAGCCGCGCATCGAGTTCCTCCTCTTCGGCTTCGTGGGTGGACCTAACGCCCAGCCAGCGGATGACCCGAGGCAAAGTTGAGCCCTGGACAACGAGCGTTGCCAGGATGAGGGCGTAGGTGAGGAACTGGATGGTATCGCGCGCCGGGAACGGTCTTCCGTCTTTGGCGGTATGAGGCAAACCCAGAGCGGCGGCGAGGGAGACCGCTCCCCGCATTCCGGTCCACGCCACCAGCCCGACATGACGCCACCCGGGCAACGGGTCGTTGTCCGAGGACCTCCGGGCAAAGAGCCGAGGCAAGTAAGCCGCCGAAAAGACCCAAATCATCCGGATGAGAATGACCGCCGCGCTGATCCACACTGCCTCCAACGCCAGGGCTGCCGCCGAAGCGCCGGTCGTTCGAGTCATGATTTGGGGCAATTCCAGGCCAATGAGCAGGAACACCAGCCCGTTGAGCAGGAACTGGATCATCTCCCAGACCGGAACGGACTGAAGCCGGACGTTAGCGTTGTGAATCAGCGGCGAGCGCCAGCCCACGTACATGCCGGCGCTTACGACCGCCAAAATCCCTGACAGGCCCAGCTTGTCCGCCGGCAGGGCGGCCGCAAAGGGCGTCAGCAGTGAAATCGTGATCTCAATGGGTGGGTCGTCGATCCGCCTTTGAATCTGCGTTGCCACCCAGCCTATGATCAGCCCAAACCCAATGCCGCCACCGGCCATTTTTAGGAACTCCAGGCCGGCGTTGCCGATCGAGAATGAACCGGTCATCGCGGCGGCAACGGCAATCCGGTAGGTGACCAGGCCGGTGGAATCGTTGACCAAGCCCTCTCCTTCCAGAATGCGCTGGATGCGCCGAGGCACCCGCAGCCGTTGGGCAATCGCAACCGCCGCCAGGGGATCAGTTGGGGCAACGATCGCTCCGAGGATGAACACTGACACCAGAGGCAACCGGCCAAACAGCCAATGCCCCGTAAAACCGACTCCCAGCACGGTGAATACCACCAGCCCAAGGGCCAGTAGGGCAATGGACCGCAGGTTGTTCCGGAAATCCCGCCACGGCATGAACAATGCCGCCGGATACAGCAACAGGGGCAGTAAGAAGCGAAGAAACAACTCGGGGGGCAGTCCAATCCGGGGCACGCCTGGAAGCCATCCCAGGGCCAATCCTGCAACGACCAGCACCAACGTGTACGGCAGTCGAACCCGGCGCGCGAGCAGTGCCAGTCCGGCAACCGCCCCCAACAGACCGAGTATGATTTCCAGCCGCCACGCCAATTTACTGAGCCAGGCTTTGGAGCAGGCCAGTCATGCTGCTGTCAGCGCCTAACCCCAGTGTTTAGGGCTAAGGGGCCACCAGCGCAAATGCGGCAAGTGCCCCGCCAATCGCCCTCCTCTCCAATTGCAAATCCCAAATCCCAAGTCGCAAATCCCCCCTTCACTTCTGCCCCTGGGGCTGAGAAGGTTGCGTCCTTTGTTGCTGGCCCTGTTGAAGGCCCCCGGGCGCTGTCGCAGCGCCGGGTTGCGCCGTTCCTACGCCGTAATAACTCTCTCTCGATTTCATACTCAGGACCCTCTCCCTTCCTCACCGCCTCAGCAAAGGAGTAGTTTACCTCAGGCCCCTCGCGGGCAATGCTCCAGCAAACCGCTCCGACAAGCCGTAGCGCAGGTTTCCTAACCTGCCGTATCGCAAGTTTCCTAACCTGCGTACTTGGAAGTGGTTGAACGACAGGCCACGCTGAGCCTCGGCTGTTTCCGGTATGCCACCTGGAAACAATCGAAACCCACAAGACACCTCGGCGAATTGGTGCCACAGTGGATCGGTGAGGAGAATAGTGGTGGTCATTAATCAGCGCGCGGGCGCGTTGCAGGGAGCAAGTCGCCGAGCGCTGTTGGCCGGGATTCCTCGGGGCCTTCAAAGCCTTGGCATCGCGGCGGACCTTCGGATTGCAAACGGGCATGACGTGCGGTTCGCAACGCATGAGGCCCTGGGCCGGGACATCGAGGCCGTCGTGGCGGGAGGAGGTGATGGCACGGTCAGCGCCGTGGCCGGGGTTCTGGCTGGCTCCCAGGTCCCGCTGGGCATACTTCCATTAGGCACCCTCAACCACTTCGCCAGAGACCTTGGCGTCCCAACAGACCTGGACAAGGCCCTCGAGTTACTGGCCAATCCGCAGCCGCGCGCGGTCGACATCGGCGAAGTAAACGGCCATTTCTTCGTCAATAATTCCTCCGTCGGCGCTTATCCCCGCGCGGTGGAAGAGCGGGACGCCATCCGGCGCCGCAACGGCCATGGCAAACAGGTGGCGATGGTCCGCGCCGCCATTCGCCTCCTGTTCAGCCGGCTCGCCCTCGAAGCCCGGCTCGAGATTAATGGCCACACGCTCCATTGCCGGACCCCTTTCGTCTTCGTCGGTAATAACCCCTACTCCCGCAAGCTGTTGGTCCGCCAGCTTCGCCCGGCCCTCGATACGGGCCTGCTCTGCATCCTGAGTCCCCGTCTCGCCGAAAGTTCAAGCCTGGCGCGCCTGGGTTGGCACTTGGTGCGAAACGGCTTTAAGCTGACCCGGGAGGTCGAAGAATGGCGCGCGCCTAAAGCCCGGATTGGGTTTCGACGGCCCTCTCCACGCGTCGCGGTGGATGGAGAGGTCCTGCGCCTGCGCTCTCCTCTTCAGTATCGAATTCACCCACGCGCCCTGCGGGTCATCGGCCCCTCGGGCCAGGAAAGTCAGAATTGATGAAGACTATCGCACATATTTCGGACCTTCACTTCGGTGTTGAGGACACCCCGGTCGCGGAGGAATTGTATCGCGACCTTTGCGCCCTCTCACCGGCGCTGGTCGTCGTCAGCGGGGACTTGACTCAGCGCGCCCGCAGACACCAATTCTCCAAGGCCCGGCATTACCTGGAACGGCTTCCCTTTCCCACGCTCGTCGTGCCGGGGAACCATGACGTGCCCCTTTATGATGTGGCGCGCCGCTTCTTGAGTCCTCTGACCCGCTATCGCACATTCATCTCCCCCGAACTCAACCCGTTCTATCGCACCCCGGAGATGGCCGTGCTGGGCCTGAACACCGCCCGCTCCCTCACATGGAAGAACGGACGCATTTCGCTGGAGCAAATGTCGTTGATTCGGCGGAAGTTCACTTCGTTGCCTGGTTCGCTCTTCAGGGTTGTGGTCACTCATCACCCCTTCATCCCTCCGCCCGACGAACCCCAACGCGCCGTGCAACTGGTGGGCCGCGCCAACCGTGCTGTCCAGGCCCTGGACGAATGCAAGGTGGACCTGCTGCTCTCAGGCCACCTGCATCATGGCTACACCGGTGACGTGCGGACATTCTATCCCGCCGCGAGACGTTCCATCATCGTCGTCCAGGCCGGCACCGCTATCTCCCGCCGCTTGCGCCAGGAACCCAACGCCTATAACCTGATTGCCTTCGAGGACCGCACGCTCCTGATTTCTGTCCGTGTCTGGCAGGAGGGAACATTCGTCACTTCCACCCAGGTAACCCATCGCCTTGAAGGCGAAGAATGGCGGACGGCCAACACCCGCCTCGCGGGGCGCCGCCGGGAACCGAGACCAGCCCTGCGCCGGTGATCGCCAGTCCCCATCTCGCCGGCCACGGCGAAAGCCTCCTGAGATTCGGAAGCAGACCAAGGACAAAGTGCCACGAACTCGCCACTCCCAGGTTCGGCCGTCCGTAGGCGGCTCAGACCCAATCCAGTTGATACAAGTCTTCGAGGCACGCCTTCGCGGGCGTAGAGGGCGCCCCATTGAGTCGCCTGCTTCGTGCCCCGCGGGCCCTCTTCGATTAGCGTTCATCAGCGCGGATTAGCGTTCCAGCCGGGCTTGGAGCGCCTGAACCGCGCCGGGTCCGGGCGCACACCTCCTGCCGCGCCCATTCCCCATCCATCTTCCCCCAATCCCTTCGGCTATGTCACCCAAAGTGTAACGATCGCGTAACGGTTACATTTTCCCCAAACCCCTCTCCCTCAGCACCTTCCAAAACACGAAATCCGCTCCCGCGTAACACCTCTCCCTCATTAGAGGCCCGTGCTGTGAAGCCGGCGGCCCAAAAAGAAAAGAAATGAACATCACAACACACTCGTCTCACACTGAAAACGCGAACCTCCGAAACCTGCGGAAAGCTGCGGAAAGCTGCGGAAGGCTGTGGAAGGCTGCGGAAACTTCAAATGGGCCGGTGTCGCATACAGGGCCGGGCCAAAATCGCAAATTGCAAATCGAAAATCGAAAATCCACTTCGGTCATCTATAGCCAACTACAGACAGCTATGGACAGCTATGGACAGTCGAGGCTGGACGCGCCCCCTGATTTGTGATTACTTTTGGATGTGCCAAATGCTCCGAAAAACGCGGGGCAGAATAACGCCGCCAAGACCGGGGATATGCCTTTTGAAGAGGCCTTGAAGAAACTCGAGGCCATTGTTGAAGCCATGGAATCCACGGATCTGCCGCTGGAAAGCCTCCTGGTCAAATACGAAGAAGGCACCCGTTTGGCGGGCATCTGCCAGGACAAGCTCGGGCGTGCCGAGCTGAAGATACAACAGTTGGAACAGAGCGCCGCAGGCGCAATGAAACTTAAACCGATGCAGACCGAGTCCGAGTTATCAGAAGAATCGTTGTAAGATGAGCCGCTATCTCGATATGGTGGACAGCCCGGCCCAGGTCAAAAAGCTGACCGTGGAACAATTGCAGAGTCTGGCGGAGGAAATCCGCCATGAGCTCATCACAGTCCTTTCCCGCAATGGCGGCCATCTGGGCCCGAACCTTGGCGTGGTGGAATTGACCATCGCGTTGCACGCCGTGTTCGACACCCCGCGGGATAAATTTATCTGGGATGTCAGCCACCAGTCCTACATCCACAAACTTCTCACCGGGCGCCGGGACCGTTTCCATACCGTCCGCAGCACCGGCGGGCTAAGCGGCTTCGCCTTGCGCACCGAGAGCGAACATGACTGCTATGGCGCCGCCCATGCCGGCACCGCCCTGTCCGCCGCCCTGGGCATCTGTGCCGGACGCGACCGCCGCGGCAGCGGCGAGCACGTGGTGGCTATCTTTGGCGACGCTGCCCTGACCAACGGTATTTCCTTCGAAGCCCTCAACAACCTCGGCCACACCACCAAGCGGTTCATCGGTATCCTCAACGATAACGAATGGAGCATCGCCAAGAATGTCGGCGCCATCGCCAAGTACCTTAACAAACTCATTACGCATCCCTCTTACAACCGCCTGGCTCGGGATTTGGAGCGCTTTGTTCGCCGCCTCCCCAAAGGCGATGTCGCCTTGAGACTCGCCCATAAAGCTGAAGAGAGCTTCAAGGCCGCCCTGACCGACGTGAGCCTCCAACCGACTGAAAAGGCCTCCGAATCCGACGGACGCGGCGGCTATGGGAGCAGCCTGATCTTCGAGGAAATGGGTCTGCGCTATTTGGGTCCCATCGACGGCCACAACCTGCCCCTGCTCATTAGCACGCTTCAGTTCGCCAAGACCTGCGACCACCCCATCGTCGTCCACGTCCTGACCCAAAAGGGCAAAGGCTTCGATGCCGCATTGCGAAACCCGGAAAAGTTCCACGGTCTCGGCCCTTACGATGCCACCACCGGGGCCACACTGCCCGCCAAGGCAGGCGCCCCTCCGAATTGGCAAAACGTCTTCGGCGAGGCTATGGTCAAGCTCTGCCAGAAGGACACTTCCATTGTCGGCATCACCGCCGCCATGCCCAGCGGCACCGGCCTCAACGCCTTGGAAAAGGCCATGCCCGACCGCTACTACGATGTGGGCATCGCCGAAGAGCACGCGGTGCTTTTTGCCTGTGGCATGGCCACCATGGGCCTCCACCCCGTCTGCGCTATCTACTCGACCTTCCTCCAGCGCGCCTACGATTGCCTCGTCCACGATGCGGCCCTTCAGGACCTGCCCGTGACGTTTTGCATGGACCGCGCCGGCCTTTCGGCTCAAGACGGCCCCACCCATCATGGGCTCTTTGACATCGCCTACGTCCGCTCGATTCCCAACTGCATCGCCATGGCGCCCAAGGACGAAGACGAACTGGTGGATATGCTCTTCACCGCCACCCGCCAACCCCACCCCACTTTCATCCGCTATCCACGCGGCCCGGCCGAGGGGGTCCCCATCAAACCCAAACCCGCCTTGCTCGAAATCGGCAAGGCCGAAATCATTCAGGACTTTTCCGACGACGGCGGGCGCAAGGTCGTTCTCTTCGCGTTGGGCAACATGATGGCCTTGGCCCGCGCGGCCGCCGAGCAGTTGGCGTCCGAGGATTGTGACGTGGCCATTATTAATCCCAGATTCATCAAGCCACTGGACGCCACCTTGAGCGAGCGATTCGCCCGCGCCGCCGACCTGCTCGTTACCCTCGAAGACCATGTCCTGGCCGGAGGCTACGGCAGCGCCCTGCTCGAGTTGCTCAGCCAGAAGCGCATCGGCACCCCGGCTCTCCGCATCGGTTGGCCCGACAAGTTCATCGAGCACGCCAGCAGTGTCGAAGCCCTTCGCGCCAAATACGGCCTTACCTCCGAGAACCTCGTCGCCAAGGTCCGGGCCGAATTTGCCGCCAACTCCTCCACCTCACTCCAGTTGACCACGCTGGCCGGCTGATTGCCGGGCGCCCCTGGAATCCTCGCTAGTCATTCTAAACCTTGTTGCTAAACCTTATTACTGAATCGCATGCCGTACAAAGACATTACCCCGCCCCAAGGCGGCAAGATCTCCGTCCAAAACGGAAAACTCAACGTACCCACCAATCCCGTGCTTCCCTTCATTCGCGGCGACGGCACGGGCCCCGACATCTGGGCCGCCAGCCAGCGCGTTTTCGATGCCGCCGTCCAAAGGGCCTACGGCGGTGCGCGCCAGATCGCCTGGTTCGAGACCTACGCCGGTCAGACCGCCAAGGACAAATTTGACAGTTGGCTGCCCGATGATACCGTCTCGGCCTTTTCCGAGTACCTCGTCGGCATCAAGGGCCCGCTCACGACGCCGGTCGGCGGCGGCATTCGCTCGCTCAACGTCGCCCTGCGCCAGATGCTTGATCTCTACGTCTGCTTGCGCCCAGTCCAATATTTCGACGGCGTGCCTTCGCCCGTGAAACACCCGGAGAAGGTCAACATGGTCATCTTCCGTGAAAACACTGAGGACATTTACGCCGGCATCGATTATCAGGCCGGCAGTGTTGAAGCGAAAAAGATCCTCGATTTCCTCCAACGTGAGATTCCCGCCGCCCTCAAAAAGATCCGCTTCGGTTCACAAGCGGCTGACCAGGTCGGCATCGGCATCAAACCGGTCAGCAAACCGGGCACCATACGCCTGGTCCGCGCCGCCCTGGATTATGCTGTGCGCAACCAGCGCAAGAGCGTCACCATCGTGCATAAGGGCAATATCATGAAATACACCGAAGGCGCGTTTCGCGATTGGGGTTACGAAGTCGCCCGGCGCGAGTTCGACGCGGTAGAACTCGACGGCGGCCCCTGGTGCAAGCTGCCCCAAGGCATTATCGTCAAAGACGCCATTGCCGACATCACCCTCCAGCAGGTCTTGACCCGGCCTGATGACTTCGACGTCGTGGCCACCCTCAACCTCAATGGCGATTATTTGAGTGACGCCCTCGCCGCCCAGGTCGGCGGAATCGGCATCGCGCCCGGCGGCAACATCAACTACGTCTCCGGCCACGCCATCTTCGAGGCCACGCACGGCACCGCCCCTAAATACGCCAACCAGGACCGCGTCAACCCCGGTAGCGTCGTGCTCAGCGGCGAGATGATGTTACGTTACCTGGGCTGGACGGAAGCCGCGGACCTCATCATCAAAGGCATCAAAGGCGCCATCGCCTCGAAACGCGTCACCTACGATTTCGCCCGGCTCATGGAAGGCGCCACCCAGATCAAATGCTCGGAATTTGGGGATAATATTATCGAGCACATGTAGGGCCTATAGCCCCTTCATCGCACCCTTTATCGGCCACTTTATCGAATTCCGGCGTGTTCTCGAGAAAGTGTGCGATAAGGGCGGGCGATGAAGTCCGAAGTCGCGGTTTTTGGGACAGGCCCAGGCAGCCCACTAGCACCTTATGCAGACTCTTCAGCCCATTCGCCCGCCGGAGCTGAATGCCCTCGCAGCCGATGTCCTGGAACAACTTCGGGGCGAGCCTGCCGCGGAGCATATCATCCTGGGCGGGGGTGTGGCCTTGCAGCATTATCTATGAATATCGACGCCAGCCTCTATCCTGACCGCGAGCCACCTTCCGGCTTGGACACGCCTGAGGAAAAAGCCGATTATCTCCAGCGCGTGTGCGGGGCCTTCGATTACGGGTTCCCCCCGGATGTCGGGACTCTCAAGGAACTGCGCCAGTGGAAGGATGTGTTTGATCGTTTCCCGCTGGCCGGTTCGCCGGCTCACCATGCTCTCCGCGCCTTTTACGGCTGGGAGGATACGCCTCGCTTGCCCTATCTTACGAGGCCCCATTACCAAGCGCTCGACGACATCGAAGGCCGTTCGGACGGCTGCGAACACCTCGTCTGAGCGCGAATTACTTTAAATAAGCCGACTTGGGCGGCGGGCCGGACGGCTTGTCAACCCGCCGCATCTTGATTTCCCGAAGGGCCGCGCCGGTTTCCCAGGAGGCGATTCCAAACGGCTTGGACAGTTCGATGTCTCCGGGCCGCAAGGAGATTCTTGTGCCGGTCGTCACCACATCCACCACTTTCTCCTTATCGATCCATCCCTCGATCCGTCCTGGGGTGATCCGCAACCGAATCCGATACCATCGGCCCTTTTCGAACCTGTGAAACGTAGTGGTCGAGTTCTCTGAGGCATCCATATCGTCCAGGCTGGAAATGCCCACCAGCGCGCCGCCCCATCCCCCGACGATGAGACTGCAATAAGAGTCACCGACCGGCACCGTCAATCCGCAGAAAAAGTCGGTGCCCATGATGCGCATGGCGTCCAGGGCCACTTCATAGTTCATCTTGGGAAACTCATTCGTATAGTTGATCCCCGTAAAAGGATCGCCCATGTTCAGAAGCACGACCCCGGCTCGCACCTTCACGTCCCCGGTTCCCGCAAAATCCGTCTTCCGCCACCCGGTCAGGTCCCGGCCATTAAACAGCGACTCCCAGCCTTGGCCCTCAAACGGAGCAGGCGGTTTAGAAATGCCGGGCGGCAGGCCATTCCGCGTTTCGGCTTTGGGCGCCGGCTCAGAACCGGAAGTGGGATTCGAGATGACCGTGGCCGATGAGGTCGTTTGGGCCAGGGTGAGGCCCGCTTGGGACCCGCACCAAGCCAGCAGGAGCGAAACTGCCGTGAGCCTGATCTTCGGCAGACAAGAGTGATTCTTCATAACATCAATTCGATCCAAGAGAGTTGCCGCCAGCCACTCTACCCGGTCTCGGCGTCTCCGGCGAGCCTTGATTTCCAGGCGGTATAAACACTCCCGCCCTTTATAGATGCGTCTTTGAACCCAGCAAGGATATGTTGACAGAGTGTTGGCTCGCGGCTTAGGCTGTTAGTCGTTCGCGGGTTGGGGAGAGCCAGAGATTTGTGAGAACCATCAGATCGCCACAGGACTGATTACTGAAAGAAAACCTTATGTTCAGAGCAATTAAGCGATTCTTTATATGGCTGGGACTCTCGGCTGAGAAAGCTACCGAAACCGACGCCATCAACCGGGCCGTCGTCGAACGCGGCATCCGCGATTCCAGAGCCAAGGCCGACAAGGCCCATTACGCCAATGGCCAACTCGCCAGCCAGATTGCCGTGCTCAAGGACCAGGTCAGGCGCCAGGAGCGCCGGCGAGACGAGCTCCAGGGCCTGCTCCAGGCCGCCGCCGCCGCCAACGACGAGGCAAACGGCGCCCATTACGCCGAGGAACTTGCCGCCATGGAACAGGACCTCAAGGATAACAGGAACCAAGCCGACAGCCTCGAACAGCTCTAC
The DNA here is from genome assembly GCA_046703605.1 of Limisphaerales bacterium. Taxonomy (GTDB): domain Bacteria; phylum Verrucomicrobiota; class Verrucomicrobiia; order Limisphaerales; family UBA8199; genus JAJYHY01. The sequence continues at coordinate 875 of JBJKSV010000841.1, read as the reverse complement.
AGGCAGAATACGACTATCATTGCGGAGAGCCTTCGCGAGATTCAGCGGTTCCAGCGAGAGTTCGAGACAGTCAAGACACGGGCCAGCATCGGGCGCTCCCTCGAAAACCTCTCCGGTATGATGAAGAGCTCCATTTCCGAGCTGCAAGGCATGATGGGCGGCGAGATCAGCCAATCCATGCAGCAGCTCCGGCAATCGGCCGCCGCGGGTGAAGGCCAGATGCGCGCGACCCTCGACTTGGCCAGGGAGATGGGTTCCGGAGTTGCCCGCCAGCAAGAGGCCCGCAAGACTCGGGGCGCGCTTCTCTTCCAGGAATACCGCAAGAAGATGGGGTTAGTGCAGCCAGAGGCTGCGGCCACACCGCCCGAGCCTTCCGCTCAGCCCCAGCGGCAGAAGATCCCGGAGAAATAAGGCCCGGTATGATTTGCGATTGACGTATCGGCCGATGGTATTGTGCCCCTGAGGGCTTGCAAGGATGCCAGAGCGCCGAGATGTTCGCGGCCCCTCTGAGTCGTCCATCAATCTATTCATCCATCAATCCGCCAATCCGTTGCTGTGGGTTGCCGGGGCGCCTCCCAGCATCCACCCCAGGAAAGCGAACGCCGCCCACGCCGTGGCGGGAATATAGAGGCTGAACTCGAAGAGACTCTGAACGCACCAGGCTGCCACCCCCAACCATACGCAGAAGATTGGCCAATTCGGCTCGGACTTCCCGGGCACTGCGCGGCGGTAGCTCCAAATGAGCGCTTCGATCACGAAGATGCTGTAAGAAAGAAAACCGATAATGCCCGAGTCCGAGGCCTGTTCGAGGTAGTCATTGTGCGCGAGCCGGGTCGGCTCTGATTCGGGGCGCTTGATACGCTCGTACGAAGGGC
>JBJKSV010000840.1:0-2916 GCA_046703605.1 Limisphaerales bacterium | reverse complement strand
CAAAGAAGAAAAGCTCTTCCCCAAGAACCAAATCGAGGCCGTCCGCAAACTCCGGCGCACGATGGTCGATTTGAACCCAGTCGAAGCCATGGAAACCCTCGTTGCCGCCCTCAAGAAGCACAAGACCAACGACGAACTCCTATCGAAGCTCCTTTAGGGCCGCAGTCCCCGATTTGGCCGAAATCCCACAACATGGGAGGGCCAGATGAACTCTTCCAAGCGGAAGAACGAGGTGGCGCCCTGGACCTTGACGCCAGGGCGTTGACAGAGTGAGGAATTCTGAAGCCGGAAGAACCACATTGCCACGGGTGCGCTGTAACGTTACGATGCGAAGGATGGTCCTATGAATACGTTCAAGCTCTACGAGCAGCTTAAAGCCGCGTTTCCCAAGGAATCGGCCGAGGCGCTGGCGCATGTCTTGTCCGAGGTGGTCGAGGAGATTCAGAATACGGTCACCAAGCAGGACTTTGCCGAATTGAAGGCCACAGTCCATGAGTTGGCCGAGGCCCAGAAACGCACCGAAGCGGCGGTAGAGAGACTTACCGAGGCCCAAGAACGCACAGACGCCGCCTTGAAAAGACTTACCGAGGCCCAGCGCCGAACCGAGGAGAGGATGGAGGAGGGTTTCCGCCTCTTTGGGTTGAGGTTGGAGGCGCTCTTTGCCCGGTCGGGTTCTCGGGCCGAAGCGGCCTTTCGGGAGGGACTGCGGGAGATTGTGCGGGAAGCCGGTTACGCGGTCGAGGTGTATCGAGGGCAAGATCCTGAGGGTTACATCAACCACCGGCCAGGCCGCAGCTACGAACTGGACCTGCTCGTACGCAACGGGGTGGTCATTGCCGCGGAGATCAAGTCCAGTGTGGACAACCACGACGTGGTGCGGTTTGCGCGGGCCGTGAGCCTTTTTGAGCAACAGACCGGCAGGCGGGTGGACAAGCGGGTCCTAATTGCCGCCAGCAGCCGCGAGGAGGCGCGCCAGGAGGCCAAGGAACTGGGCGTGGTCTTGGGCATAGACCCAAGCGCGTTGGAAGATTGAAGCGGGCTTGGTTAGCCCGTATGCACCGCGAGCAAAACCCTCTCGATGCCCAACCTGAACTATCTTGAAGAGAGCGCTGCCGGCCGCCTTCCAGAAAGGGCCGCCAACCGCCCGTCGCTGCAGCGGCTGGTTCAGATTCACCGGGCCCTTGGATCGGGCACGCGCCCCAACACCTCAACCCTCGCCCGAGACCTGGAGGTCAGCACCAAAACAATCCAGCGGGATATCGAATTCATGCGTGAGCGGCTCGAACTGCCGATCGAATACGATGCTCAGCAGTTTGGCTTTTTCTACAATGGCGAGGTTAACCGATTCCCCCTTCTCCAAATCACCGAAGGCGAGCTGCTGGCCCTGGTGATTGCCGAAAAGGCCCTCCAGCAATATCGTGGCACCAGCTTCGAAAAGCCCCTTCTGAGCGCCCTTCGCAAGATCGAGCAGTCGCTTCCAGACACCTTTTCGCTGAGCCTGGACAACATCCAGCAGACCATCTCCTTCCGCACCAGCACCGAGCCGATTCTGGAGCTCAGTCTATTCAACACCCTTGCCAGGGCCACCACCCAGCGCCGCCAACTGGCGATCACCTACCGCAAGCCCGGGCAAACCCAGGTTGAGCGCCGCATCATTGATCCTTATCACCTCGCCAACATCAACGGCGAATGGTATCTGTTCGCCTTCGATCATCTTCGCCACGACATCCGCACCTTCGTCCCTTCCCGCATCAAAAGCGCCAGGCAAACCGGCAAGACCTTTCTCCGGCCCGAGAAATTCTCGCTGGACAAGCGGCTGCGCGGCAGCTTCGGCGTCCATTCGGCCGAAGGTCAATACGAGGTGCTCATCCGCTTTTCCCCGCGGGTGGCCGATTATGTTCGCGAGAAGAAATGGCACGATTCCCAGCGGTTGGGCGAGTTGAGAGACGGTGGCGTTGAACTGCGGCTGAGGCTCTCCAGTCTTCAGGAAGTCGAGCGTTGGGTCTTGAGCTGGGCGGGCGACGCCCTCGTACTCAAGCCCAAAGAACTTGTCGAGTCGGTCCGCCGCGCCGCGCAGCGCCTGCTGCAAGGCCACGCCTGAGAGACTAGCTCTTTTTCCAAAACTGCCACCAACGCTTCTTGGAGGGATTCTTCCATCGGTCAAAACGGGTTGAGATGACTTGTGCAAGCTTGTCGTAGTTGTCCCAGGTGTCGGCCACATGCCAAAAGCTGGGCAGACCGGCGGCCAACACCTTGCGGTAATCCTCGAAATAGGCGCCGCGTTCTCCAGTCTGGTCCGAATAATAGGTCTCGGCGAAGGCGTTGCCCTCCGGACTCAGGTCTCTTTCTGAAAACCGATCCCCGCAGGCCGCTTCGAAGAACTGGCGTCCGGTAATCTCCCGGCGCCGGAGGCGCTCCAGGAGTTCCGGAGAGCGATGCCGATAAAATTCATTTTCAAGCCCGTTGTTCACCGCCCAGGCCAGGAACATTCCGATGTGCGTTGCGGCGTGGCCCTTGGGAAGAGGTTGGTCGTCGGTACTATAATCAAAATCCGCGCGGTCGTAAGCCATAGAAGAGCGCCTTCAACGCCAATCATTAGGAGAGACTGCCATCCCCCGACTCTCCCGTCAAGAGATCCCCCGGAGCGGCCAGGGATTCTCATTGTGACGCTGCCATTGTCGCCGGGTGAGGGCACCCGGCCTACATGGTGCCAAAAACAGCCTCGCTAGAGGATCGGGCCGGCGGCCGGGAGTTCTACGATCGGCAGCAGGAAGGTGTTGGAGATTACTTTTTCGACAGCCTCTTTTCGGAAATTGACTCACTGACGAGGCTGACGGTATTTCAACGGGCTGTCACGCCGCCCGGGCGCCGGAGGGTGAGCTGGCGAGGTCTTTGAGGATGCGGGCAGCTCGATGG
>JBJKSV010000839.1:0-6271 GCA_046703605.1 Limisphaerales bacterium | reverse complement strand
CTTCAGCCAGCGTTTGCCGACATGGACGGTCTTCATGGTGGCAGGCGCGAAAACGCGGGCGATGCCGGGCGGATTCGCCGCCAGCAGTTCAGCCTGGCGTTCCTGGTTTGCCAGTGTGGCCCGCTCGCCCTCCAATGCCAGAAGCTTGCTCCGAACCAGGTCCAATTCCGGATTGGCGAGTGGTTTGGCCGCACCGACCGGGGCGGCGGCGGCGGGGAGCGAGGAGAGAGTGGAATTGGTTGACTCGCGCGCCAACTCGGATTGCAGCGCCTTGATTTCCGCCCGCTTTTGGATGACCGCCGGCCAGCGTTCGGTGTACTTCGAGAGCAAATCCGCCAGGTCATCCAGGGCCTTGTGCAGCCGTTCGGTATCAGCTCTCACAAAACCCGACGGCGCCACCCCGCCTGCCGCAGTCTGGCCTAGCTTCTTGATCTGGCTGCCGACTTTAGCGAGTTGGTTTGTCAGTTCCGGTGATGTCAACGCCAAGGCGCGGAATTGCTTGTCCACAACCGCGATGTCTCTATCCATCTCCTGGACTTCTTTGCGCAGGTAGGCGTTGGCGACCTGGGCCACCTGCCTGGCCTGGAGCTCTCGCAAGTAGGCGCAGGCATCCTTGACGTATGCGTTTAACAGAGAGACGGCCTCTTGCGGGTTATCGGAAGCGAGCGAAATGGTGACGATGTCCGAGTCGGAATCCATGTCGCCGCCGATGACGATCCTCTTGGCCAAGGCCTCTGAAGCGATCGGCGGGCTGACAGTCTTGCTCACACGCCGCAGCAAATCCGGGGAGCGCAGCAGGCCGGCGAAGGTGTCGCGGGTCATCGCGTTTGCCGAACTGAAGAAGTCGCCAAGTCCGGGCGTGCTGTAGCGGAGTAGTCGGGCCGTGGCGGTGTATTTGGGGCCGATGAAATGCTTGGCGGCCAGGAAGAACAGCGCGCCGCACAATATGCTGCCCAGCGCCAACTTCCACCAATGGCGCATCAGCAGGTCGAGGATCGTCCAAAAGCTGATGCGTGCCCCGGCACTCTCGAGGTTGTTGGAAAAGACGCGCTGGTGGGGTCTGTAGGGTGGAGATCCATCGCGCAGATGCAGGCTGTAATCCGTGTGAGCGTGCCGGCCACCCTGTCCAGGCAGCCATTTTTTCGCATCAAATTCGTCCTTCATTGGTAGTTCGGCTGGGCCGGTTTGGCAACGGTATCAAGCGCCTGCCCTCTGGCCCTAACGTGCGGATGAACCTTGCCTAACGTATCAACTCCCGCGGTCCCCAGGTCAGTGGGTGAATCCCCCGGTGCCGGGGAAGGTTAAACCCACCCCTGGACAGAGTGTTCCAGACGCGGGTAGGGCGCGCGGTCCTCTGCGCGCCGCAGTCCGCCCAATCGGTCGCATTCCGCGGAATTGCGGCGCGCAGAGGACTGTCGCCCTGCCTGCGGATTGTTGTCGTCTTGTTGTTGCCATGAAATTTCGGCCTAAAAGGCCGGTGCTCCGAGGGTAAAGTTGCCGATGCACACGATCGTGCCGTTGGTGCCCTGCGGAGCTACCATCCAGGACATCGGCCCTTCAATGATGGCGTTGGTGTTGCCGCTGGTATCGGTCAGAAATCGCTTCGAGACAAACGCCGCGCCCACGGAATCCGAACTGGCGTGGGTGTAGGTCGTCGTATTGAGGGTATAGAGATAGTCGATGCGGCGCTGCTCGGTTTTGGTTGCGTTGGTCAACGCATAACGGCCCAGATTGGTATCCGCTCCGAACCAGAAACCAAATTCCAGGGCGAGCTTGGTTTGATTTGTCGAGTATATCTCGACCGTGTCCCCTTTGGGATCGCCGTTAATGTGATAAAGCATTTCCACCGTGCTTAGATCAGTGATCCCGCCGCGATTAGCCGCATCCTTCAGCAGCGTCTGGTCCGTTATGGGCGTTACGACGATGTTCCCGGAGGAATTGGTTTGATAGGCCGTGCCTCGAAAAATGAACTTATAGAAGCTTTGTCCTGAAGCTACAAACGGCGACACCAGCGCGATGGCGATTCCCATCGCGACAACTTTGGCAATTCTCATGTGCCTCAAAGGTAAGAAGCCGCCCCTCAGGCTCCATGGGGTATCGGCCTCCAGAACACCTGGTAAAGACCTGCCGGGTCTTCACCCACTTGTTCCACCAGGGCGAAGGCCGTAGAGGCTATCCCGAATATTTCATGCCACCAAAAAGGGGGCAACATTCTGTGGGTAGAGGGGCGCGCAGAGGACTGCGCGCTCTAGATGGCTTTGAAATACTCGGGCTAGCGCCGCGAACAAAATGAAATGGCATTTGGATTTCCGCCCTGGCTGCGTTGCGGGGTTTTTGATACTAAACTGGCTTCTTACTGCCAAGGCGAGCACCGCCGGCACGGTTGTGGCTTGGGGCGGAGGCCAGGCCAATCCCCCTGCCAGCATTACAAACGCTGTAGCCATCTCGACAGCGGTGGACCACAGCCTCGCCCTGAGAACCGACGGCACAGTAGCGGCCTGGGGCTATGATTTTGATGGGCAATGCGACGTGCCCGCCGGCTTGGATGGGGTCAGTGCCATCGCGGCGGGTGATTTCTTCAGCCTCGCTCTCCGAACCGACGGAAGGGTCGTAGCCTGGGGTTCAGACGACCAGGGCCAATGTGATCTTCCTCCCGGCCTGGCCAACGTCGTGGCTATCTCCGCCGGCCACGCTCACTGCCTGGCATTGGAATCGGACGGCAGCGTGGTTGCCTGGGGCGAGGGCGTTTTTGGCCAGACGAATGTTGTTCCCGGCCTCGTTAACCCCAAGCAACTGCTCGCTGCGGGAGATTACAGTCTGGCTCTGCTTTCCAACGGCACAGTCGCCGCCTGGGGCCTGGATGATGCCGGCCAGACCGAAGTGCCACAGGGCTTAGGCAATGTCGTGAGCCTGGCGGCCAGCAAGGAATACGTCCTGGCCCTGAAGAGCGATGGGACGGTAGCCGCTTGGGGCGACTATCCGCCCCCACCTCCAGACCTTGCCAACGTCGTCGCCATTGCAGCGGGTCAGAACCATAGCCTGGCCCTGACTTCCGATGGCAAGGTTGTGGCCTGGGGAACAAATCTCTCAGGGGAAGGTACAGTCCCCACCGGACTGATGGAGGTTCAGGCTCTAGGGGCCGCCTGGAGCTATAGCCTGGCCTTGGCGGAAGCCGTGAAGTCCATTGCGCCGGTGACACTGCTGAATCCGGTGTGGAGCAATCATCGGTTCAGCGTCTCGTTCCAGTCTCATTCGGGAGTATCTTACGAATTGGAGTACGAACCCTCGCTCGGCTCCGGCGCATGGACCAACCTGCCGCCCGTTCCCGGCACCGGCGGCACAATGACCTTGACCGATCCATCCGCCGATGCCCCGGCGCGGTTCTACCGTGTCCAGAGCCAATAGTCAGGCCGGCTGCCTATGGATTTCAAAGCCCTGTTCGGATTGACCGTGATACCCGCCGCCATTCTTGGCGGGAGCCTCGTAGCCTGCCTCTCAAAGCGGATTTGCGATCTGTTTTTCGTCCTGCTCGTCGTGCTCTCCCCGTTGATGGAGCTTCTGGACGTGAACTTCGTCAGCCGTAATTGGTATCGAGGCACCTCACTGGGCTTTCAGGTTTCGGTGGTTGACGTTCTGGCGCTGAGCCTGTTGGCCGCTTCGCTTCTTCGCCCTCGCCATGACCAAACGCGCATCTACTGGCCTCCCGGTCTTGGGCTGTTAGTGCTGTTCTTCTTCTACGCCTGTTTCAGCGTCGCGATTTCCACCCCGAAGTTGTTTGGCCTGTTCGAACTCTTCAAAATGGTGCGCGGTTTTATCTTCGTCTTTGCCGTGGCGCTCTACTTGCGGAGTGAACGCGAGTTGCGCTTGCTCGTTCTGGGGCTGGCTCTACTGATCTGTTTCGAAGGTCTGCTGGCCCTCAAACAGCGGTATATCGTGGGCTATTACCGCGTGCCCGGCACTGTGGACGATGCCAACAGCCTCTCGATGCTGCTGTGCCTGACCTTGCCGATCCTGGCGGCCGCCATCAACTCGCGATTCCCCCTGCCCTTGCGAGGGCTCTGCGCCCTGGCTCTCGCTTTGGGCTGCGTCGCGGAGATCATGACCATCTCCCGCGCCGGTATAACGGACCTCATCCTGGTGCTGACAGGTGTAACGGCAGCCACGATGAGCTACCGGTTAACCGCTCGAAAACTCGTATGGACATGTCTCATCGGTGTTGCGGCGATCGCCGTCGCCGCCAAGGCCTGGCACACGGTCATGTCGCGGTTTGACGATACCAGCCTCAAACAGGAATACGAAAACCGCCATGACATGGGCCGCGGCTATTACCTCCGCGTCGCGGCGGCCATTGTCCGGGAACATTGGCTTGGCATTGGCCTGAACAATTGGTCCTATTGGGTCAGCAACCGCTACGGGCCACGGCTCGGATTCCGTTTCGTTCCCTATCGCGGCACCGATGCCGAACCGAGCGACGTCATCCCCTCGGGCAGCAATGTGGACGAGGCGCAGGCGGCGCCCGCCCATTGCCTGGGCGCCCTGACGACTGGCGAATTGGGCCTCCCCGGTCTCTTCCTGTTCACCCTGGTCTGGCTGCGCTGGTTCCAGATGGGCGCCAGTTTTCTCCTCCCTCGCACCGGCGATCCCATGCGACGAATGGGAGTCGGCCTCTTCTTCGGGGTGTGCGGCATCTTTATCCAGAGTCTTACCGAATGGGTGTTCCGGCAGTCGCCAATCTATTTCCTGTTTCACGTTCTTCTGGGGGCGCTAGCCAGTCTCTACTTCATCAAACGCCGCCAGAAACGTCACGCCGCGACCGAAACGGCCCCGGTTATGGCCCAGACGCAAGGCCTGCCCGCAAGGATGGCGGAAAGGTCCAACCTCCAAGGCGCAAGTTGCCGGCGTTGGGGGTTCGATGTCGGATGTTGGACGTTGGGTGTCTTTCAACCGAGGACTCCCGGGAGCGTTTGAGTATGCGCACGATCCATCTGCTGCGAAAGCTCAATCCCGCCGAATGGGGGGGGACCGAAAGCGCCATGCAGCGGTTATTCGAGGGCTTAGGCCGGCGTGGCGTCGATGCGGTGGCCTATTGCCCGCGCATTGATGGAGCCTCCAGTGATATGCCGGCAATGCCTGCCAATTGCGAAGTCCGCCGCTTTCGGGCCATTGTTCCCGTCGTGGGCATTTCCCGCCAGTGCCGGAACCGGCTCATTTCAATGGGCGGCAATCTGATGTCGTTTGACCTCATCCCGTCTCTGCTGCGGGAGCGTCCCGCCTCGGTTATTCATACCCACGCCCTGGGCCGAATCGGAGGAATCGGCCTGACCGTCGCGCGTTACCGCCGTCTGCCTTTCGTCGTTTCCATCCATGGGGGCGCCTTTGATCTGCCCAACGCGATTCGCCGTGGCCTCAACGAACCGGCCCGCGGTTTCGAATGGGGCAGGCTCTTTGGCTGGTTGCTAAAGTCTCGGCAATTATTCCGCGATGCGGACGCGATCCTTACCTGCAATGAAACCGAGGCGCAATTCCTGCGAAAGGCCTATCCGCAGCGGCGCATCGTTGTTCAGCCTCACGGCGTCCCCCTCGCCTTATACCAAACCGACCAGCGGGCGGCTGCGCAGGCCGCCTTCCCCGCCATCCGAGACCGCAAGGTCCTGCTAAACGTGGGCCGCATCGACCCGGTCAAGAACCAGGATTGGCTCGTGGACCGAATGCCGGAGATTCTCCAGCGCCATCCGCGGGCGCTGCTTGTCCTGGCCGGGGCCTGCACGGACGGCCTCTATGGCCAGGCAATCAACCGCAAGATCCAACACCTGGGCATCGGCAACCGCGTCCTGCTGACCGGCGGTCTGCCTTCCAGCGATCCCCGGTTGATCGGCCTCTACCAGGAGGCCAGGGGCGCCATATTGCCGTCGGTTTCGGAAACCTTCGGCCTGGTCATTCTCGAGGCCTGGGCGGCGGGCACGCCGGTTTTATCAAGCCGCACTTCCGGACCCTCCTCCCTCATTGAACACGGCCGGAACGGCTGGCTTTTCGATCTCGATCAGCCCCAATCCTTTCACCAGGCACTCGACTGCACCCTAAACGAGCCGGACCGGGCCAGAGACATGGCCGCCCAGGGGGCTCTGGTCACCCGACGCCACAGCCTGGAGGCCGTTTCCAGCGCCCTGAAAGCCCTTTACGAACAATTGATCCAGGAGAAGCGATGCGCTGCGTAATCCTCCGTGATGACGATACAAACGCCCTGACCTCTCCCGATTGCCTGGAGCGGCTC
>JBJKSV010000838.1:0-4031 GCA_046703605.1 Limisphaerales bacterium | reverse complement strand
CTTGAAACCCAGACTATATCCCGCTCGAACTTCGCGAGATGCCGCCCGTCGCCACGCAACCCGTTCTTCAGCCAGTCCAATTTGCGCAGGACAACTTTGATCTGGTCGTCGCTGCCAGTGTGGGTCTCCACCCAGTAGATGAACTCCTCCTGGCGGTTGGTGTGCTGGTGGGCAATCGCGAAGTCCCAGCGGTTGGCCTGTGGCTGTAGTGACTGCAATGCCGTGTCCACGTCGGCACTGCCGCGTAGCAGCCGGGTGTTTTCAGCTTTTATGTGCGGCCTATCCTCCGCCCTGAGAGCCTGGAGGCCTGACTGCCAAGCCTTCTCCAAGTTGGGGGTCCGTGCAAGGGCCTGTTTGAAGGTCATTGCTGGGCCTCCCGCTCTGAGTTGGCGACGGCACGAGCGACGGCCTCATTGGCACGGCCGCTGAACTCGGAGAGACCGCCCCAGCCTGCCTCGGCTTGGTCGTCAGCGGCGGGATCCAATTCAGAGATGTCCGTGGCGAGGCCATTGTCGGGGCTGAAGTAGAAAACCTTGACGGTCTTCTCCATTGCGGCGGCCGCCAACCTCTGCATCTGTTGCGTCCTAGGTGCTCCAAAGATGTCGAGGAGTGCGTCGGGGCTGGCATGATTCCGGCGGAGGTGCTTCAGCGCCCACAGGGCGTCGAGAACTTGAGGCGAGTGCGTTGAGAGACAGACGCGGTAACCGCGAACCGCCAACTCCAGCACCAACAGGACCGCAACGGAGATCGCGCGGGGATGAAGGCCCATCTCCAGCTCTTCCAGCACCACCCAGTCAATCTCGCCGCGGGTAGAGACTTTTGTCGGAGGCATAAGCCAGTAGAGGCCTAGCAGCAGCGGAACGAACTCGCGCTGCCCGGCCGACCAGACCATGTAGGGCAGGTTGCTGTTTGTCTCTCCCGTGCCGAGGACGAGGCGTTTTTGGGAACTCACTTTGTCCACGCGCAACCTGAAGTCGGCAAAGACATTTTGTTGCAGGAGATCCCGAAACTCGCGCTTGAGGCGGCGTTCCTGAGGAAAGAGGTCGCCCGGGGCGCCAAACTCCTGTTCAACCAGGAGCCGGAGTTTTTCGCTGTACTCCCGCACCGCAAACGGGTCGCCGGCGGAGTAATCGGTAAACGGGCGGGGCCACCCATGCCGCAAGGCGAGGACGCGCTGGGCTGGAATAAAGAACAGCGATTCCTCCTTCGCTCTTCGCCTTCGCGCGGCCAATTGCTTCATGTCCACAGCTTTGCCCGCCCATTCGATGCAGCTCTCCCCGGGGCGCCAGATGGAAGACATCCCCTCGCCGAGGTAAATGTCCAGAAAGTCTGGGAGTTTGCCTGACCAGTCGATCCCGTGGCGGTTGAGCTCGGCTTGAACCTGGCCGGCATCGGCCATCAGCTTTAGAAATTGCAGGGCGATGCTCTTGCCGGTGGCTTGCGGGCCCACAAGCACGGTTAGGTCGCCAAAACGCAGATCCGCGTCCGCGATCTGCCCGACATTCTTGATCTTGAGCGTTGTCATATCCTTAGATTAAGTCCATTTGCCGCAGTGCGGATGCCTTGTTTCCCGCCTGGAGCGATTACTCGTCATGCCCCCCACTCACAGCGGGATAGCACGACTTTGGAAATGTTTTTCACAGCCCGGTTCGGATATCGTTCTTTGCGTCCACGAAACGCACAGCACGCGACCAGGAGGGAATGTTCGCTGCCGAGCTCTGCGCTGCCGGCCCAGATTGGTTTTGAGGGTAGGGGGGTGATGTTGCGGTGCAAGGGAAAAGTTGGGTGACTGGACGGAGGCGACGGAGGGTGGCTGGCATCCGTCGCGTCGGTTTCATCCGTCCCATTTTTGTCTCGCTTAGGCATAGCGGCTGGTGTTCGGGGTTGAGGCGGAGAGCGGCGTTGCATGGGGGCGATCATAGGGGATGAGAGGTCTCGCGAGCAAGAATAAAGTTGGGTGACGCGCATGGCGGAGATCTTCGATTTGAGATTTGAGAGGTCATACGGCGGCGGTCAGCAGTACGGCGGTGGCGTTGGAGGCGCAGTAGTCGAAGTCGATTTCTTCGATGAAGCGGACGGCGAGTTGGTCGTTGGCGAAGAAGACGTCGATGGAGGTGTCCAGGCGCGGAGAGCCGTGCTCGCCCAGCCACCAGAAGGAGAGGGCGCCAAAGACGGCGAGGGGCTGGTCGGCCGCGGCGGCGGTGCCGTACGGAGTGAGGCGGCGTGGCCCAGGGCTTGAGCCAGAAAGCTCTTGCCGATCATGCCGCTCCCGGCATGATCGGCATATCGTATTTTAGATAGGCGGGAAGCATACCGCTGACATGACACGACATGAGCATTCATCCGCAGATAATCGAAAAAGACGGGAAGAGGGAATTTGTGATCTTGCCCTACGAAGAGTTTATCCGGCTGCAGGAGGAACTGGATGATTATCAGGACCTCAAGACGCTTCGGGAAGAAAAGGCCACTGCCGAGTGCGAACCCTCGCGGAGTTTGGACGACATCCTAAAGGAGATTCCGGATTGACCGAACCAAGCAGTTGAGCGGGTAGCGGGGGCATGGGCTGTTTGCAGTCTCGAGGGTGGTGGGCCGCCGCCAGGAGTATGGCCGGGAATTGGACGAGCGGCGCCGCGAGGCATGCGCACCGGCCGTTAGGCGGTCCATGAGGTGCCGGGAGGAGGCTCGTAGGTGAAGGAGCCGGCGAGGCCGTGACGGGCGAGGGCTTCGAGTTCGCGGAGGGCTTCGGCTTTGACGGGTTCGGTTTCGGAGTCGTCGTCGAGGATGGCTTCGAGTTCCTTTTGCTTGCGATAGAGGGCGCGGAGGGCTTGGGCGTCGTCGAGGGCGAGGCTGCGTTCCTGGATGCGGGCGGTGCTTTAAAGCGGAGCGGTCTTGCCGGTGGAAGGGTCGGCGATGGCGGGGAGGCCGAGTTGGTTGCGGTAGATTTCGGGGATTTTGGCCATGAGGTCGAGGGCGTGGATGGGTTGTTCGGGCGGATTGTAGAGGAGCCAGGCGATGTAGAGGAGGCCGCGTTCGTGGCGGATATCGGCTTCGTGGCCGTCAAAGGTAAGGCGCCAGACGCCGAGTCTCTTGCGGCATTTCCATTGAATTAACCAAAGAACCTGCGCCACCTTGCTCTTGCTCTAGTTCATCATCTTGCTCCCCCAGAGCAACTTAGAGAGCCGCAACGTGGTCAAGAGCAAGAAACCTGCGTCACCCCGCCCACTAGCAGCCGCCCGCAGCCCTCCCGTGCGGTTTCGCCCACGAAAATCAACTTTTTTTGACTTTTTTTGCCGTTTGTCCGGCAAACGCGCCGTTTGGCAGCCCAATACATAGTAGAGAGTGAAGAATAAAAATGACATCTTGAACCGGGCTGCCCTCCGCAGGGTTTCAGCATTTCAGCCCTTCGGCGGCTCCCACCTCCTATTTTCCATCTCCGCAGCATTTCAGCGTTCCAGCCTTTCGCCGATTACACCCAATTGCAACAAGGCTTCGAGTTCAAGGACTCTAGCGGGCCTGGCGCGCGTTGCGCGGGCGTTTGTACAGAACTCCGACCAATAGGTAGTAGAGTGAAACGTTATAGGCTCTCGTTGCACACCGGATGCCAGCGTTCGATCAGGTCATGTTCTTCGGAGCAGCGGGCGGCCTGGCCGGTGGTTGAAAGGTGAACGTGGATATGTGTGGCGCCCTGGGCGCTGGCATCGGCCAAACTGACGTGGCCCTCGAGTCGCTGGCTCAGGGCCCGGGTTTGGGCGATATAGACTGGCACCCAGGAACCGTCCTCGGATTGCCGGGCATAAATATAGTTGGCCGGCACGGGTTGCTGGAAGCTGGTGGTGAGGGGATGGATTTCGTAACGGTATTGGGTTCCGGACTGTCCGGACCAGTCCGCAAAGGACGAGGACGCGGTGGCGGGTTGCTGGTCCCGATGAAATAAGTGGTTGAGGAAGCTCATAATCGCATGCTCCAAGTTGGCAGCGAAGACCACTGGCCGGGTGTGGCGAGGCAGGGGTCGCTACAACAATGACCCCGAA
>JBJKSV010000837.1:0-2645 GCA_046703605.1 Limisphaerales bacterium | reverse complement strand
GAAATCCGCGAATTAAGCGGAGAGAGCGCGTCACAAATCAGTTGAGTTTGGTTGCGCTCCAGGCTAGGTGGGAATGCGGGCCTGACAACTGCGGTCGGCTTAACCCGCTCCCCCCCCACTTCGCCTGCTCTGCCGGAATGTTTTCAGAGGTTGACAAGGCAGGTGCGGCGTGGAGCATTATGCGCTGGTATGGACCCGCGTATCGCCAAAACAGTTATCAGAGCCGGCATTATCACGATCTCGGATCGGGCCTCGAAGGGTCTTTACGATGACCTGGGTGGCCCGGCGCTGGGGCAAGCGGCGCAAAAGCATGGCTGGCAGGTGATTGCCCAAGCCCTGGTCGCCGACGAACAGGCGGAAATCCAGCGCGCCATCCGCCAGCAGATAGACGGGGGCTGCCAACTCCTCTTGACGACCGGCGGCACGGGGGTTGGCCCGCGCGATGTCACACCCGAGGCCGTGCGCGCCCTCGCCACACGGGAGTTGCCAGGTTTTGGCGAGGTAATGCGCCACGAATCCATGAAGCTCACGCCTAACGCCATCTTGTCCCGGAGCCTGGCCGTTGTGGTGGACCGCGCGCTCGTGATCTGTCTGCCCGGCAAACCGAGCGGGGCGGTCGAATGCCTCGGCTTTGTTGCCGGGGCCATTCCGCATTGCGTGGAGGTGCTCCAGGAATTGCCCACAAGCTGCTGAGCAGGCGGAACGCCGGCACTTGGAGCGGCGGAGTGGTGACGTGATGGAGAACCGAAGTGACGGGCCGCGCGGGGTAATGAAGCGATGCAGGGGACAAACGACTGACCGGAGAAAATGCGAGGAGCGGAACTTTTTGCCAGATAGTTTGTTGGACGATAAGATTGGGAATGGATCTGGAGACATTGATTGGCGTGGCTCTTGACAGCGGAGCCAGTGACCTGCACCTGGAAGCCGGGTTGCCAGCCGCCTTGCGCGTCCGGGGCGCCTTGCGGACGATCGGCGAACCGGTCCCGGGCAAGTTCCTGCTCGATGCGGCCCGAGAGGTTCTGGGCGAAGAGCAATGGCCGTTCTTTGCGGAGAGGCGTTCGTTTGATTTGTCCAAGACCATTCATGGCGTGCGCTGCCGAATCAATGTGCTGCAAAGCTCGCGCGGGATCGGGTTCGCCATCCGCCTGCTGGCCTCGTTCGAGGCGACCTTGGAGAAGCTCAACCTGCTGCCGGAGCTCAGGAAGCTGGTTGCCCCCGCCAACGGCCTCATCCTGGTCAGCGGCCCGACCGGTTCCGGTAAATCCTCCACGTTAGCGGCGCTCATCCAGGAAATTAACCTGACCGAGACTCGCCACATCGTGACCCTCGAAAGCCCCATCGAATACACCTTCCGTCCGCGCCGGGCCTATATTCGCCAGCGGGAGGTGGGCCGGGACACGCCCAGCTTCGAGCAGGGCCTGCTGGACGCCCTCAGAGAAGACCCGGACGTGCTCATGGTGGGGGAGATGCGCGAACCGGAGACGATGCGCTTGACCCTGAATGCCTCCGAGACGGGGCACCTGGTGCTGGCGACGGTTCATTCTTCGACGTGCGCCGAGGCGCTTCAGCGCGTGGTCTCGGCCTTTCCCGCGGAGATTCAGAGTGGCGTCTCCGCCCAATTGGCCGACTGCATCGTGGCGGTGATTTCGCAACGGTTGAAGTTCCGGCCTGACCTGAACATTCGCGTGCCGGAATGCGAAATCCTGATGGCGAGTCATGCGGTGAAGAATTTCATTCGCAACCGGGATTTCTTCAAAATCGTTTCCTCCATCGAGACAGGGGCCGAGCACGGCATGTGGACTTTTGCCCGATACCGCTCCTGGCTGGAGAACCGGAAGAATTGGTACGTTCCCGGCAAAGGCCCCGAACCTGGAGAAATGGCGATGGTCGAGACGCCAGCGCGCGACTCGAACGTCGCGGCGTTTCCGATCGCCCCAAGAGCCGCCAAACCCGAGCGAAAAGCCGCGCCCCCGCCCGTCCTGCCCTCCAAGGGCGCCGGAGAGAGAATCGAGATTGAGCCGGTGGAAGGTGAATTTGGGCGGATTCTCAAGAGGCCGGGGGGTAAGAGTTGAGGGCATGAAAAAGGTCAAGAAGGCCGGAGTGGCGGCGGTTATGATCCTCCTGCTGGCGGTAGCGGGACTTAGCCTGAGCGGTTGTGTTAGCAAGGCCAGGGCAAGGGCGGAGGCGCAGGCGGCGTTTCTAGCCGGACAGCGCCAAGCCGCTGCGCAACGCGGGCCGGCGCAGGCTGGGGGACCCGTTGTCACCATCTACGGCAGCGTGCGCCGGCAGGAGGTTCCGTGGCAGCCCGGTTTGACCTTGGCCAAGGCCCTGGTCGCAGCCGGGTATTACGGCCCCGAACCGCGAGAGATCTTCGTCGTGCGGAACGGACAAGCCAAGCGGGTTGACCCCCAGGTCCTGTTGGGCGGATCGGATGTGCCACTCCAGCCCGGTGATATTATTCAGGTGGGCAGAGGGCCGTAGGGATTTGCGATCTTCGATTTGTGATTTGGAGGCACATCGAGGAGGGAGTGGGCGAGACCTGACCAATTAGTGAACTCAGAGTCTCAAAAGCGAAAACACTGATAAATCGCAGATCAGCCCAGTAGCAATGCACGAATACTGACCCGTTGGGCATCGTTCATGGC
>JBJKSV010000836.1:0-3963 GCA_046703605.1 Limisphaerales bacterium | reverse complement strand
ATCCTGCCCCAGGACCGCACGACCGTGGTGCGATTCGAAATCTGCTACAGGATGGGCAAGGTGGTCAACTCCCGGTCCTCGGTTTGTATCTCGGTGTGGAACAAACCGCGCTCGGTCACACGCCCGCAATGGGCGCCGACCCGAATGAAGTCCCCCGAGTGGAAGCTCTTCACGGAGCGCAGCATCAGGCCGGCCATGCCATTCGCAACCAGCGTCGTGGAGGACAGACCGATGATGCCTGAAATCAAAATCCCCAGGAGGGCCAGCAGGTGGTTTCTTAGGCTGTCCGCGATGGGCAACGCGAGGATGACGACAAGGCACCCAAGGCCCGTGAGCAGCACCATGATGATTTGCCGCTGGAAGGCGCCGGCATTGCCGACCCTGCCGGCGCGGGAACTGAGCAGCCAGTGAACGGCCCACAGAAAAGCCCCCAGGAGAAGCATCGCCACAATCGAAGCGGCGAAAGGCTTCATCGCTGTCTCCAGTTGCTCAAGGTTGATCATACAGCAATCCACCGCCAATGCACCCGGGACTTGCCGCCGAAGCTGCGCTGCGGTCCGACTCAAGCGAAGCCTTCCCGCAGCCGAGACCTGCCATCGCATCCTGGCCGCCTCCCGGTCATTCGCATCTTGGCCAACCGGTACCGAACGGCACACGCCGTACTAATCGCCGCCCGGATGCGGGTGCAAGGACGTCTTCACGCGGTCCAGAAACTCTCGATGCCGTTTTGTGGCGAAAGCCAGGTGTCGATACACGTGCAGCTCGCCCAGTTCTCGATAATACCCCACACAGGGTAGTAAATCCAGACGAAGCCGGCGCGCTTTCAGGTGATGGGCACGGCCAGCAGGATGATCATTACCGTAGTGATGGGGCAGAAGTTGAAGACCGCCATCGCCGCCTCCACGAAGAACATGATGCGGATGATCTCGGTGATCCGGTAGATGGCGGAGCGGGTCATCCGCCCGAAAATGCTCCATGCCGTCTCCACAGCCTGCGCGATCACCGAAAGGCCGGGCGCGGTGAGCAGCCGGGCGGCCGCTCCGAACACTGAGCCGGCCAAGGCCTGATCAATTCACGCGTGGTGGTTCCGGTGCCAGCCAATGTGTGTGTGCAGCGGCTGGTGGAACCGTTCCAGGAAACCGCGATGGCGTTTGGTCTGGAGCTCCTGGTGCCGATAGACGCGCAGCTTGGCCCAGTCCTCAATGAATACCCAGATCAGGCAGTAACCCCAAACCAGCCCGATAATCGCCCACGAAATGGGGGCGACCAAACCCAGCCCGTAGGCGACGAAAACAGTTACCAGGATTTTCGTCCCGATGGCCGACCACAGCAGCAAGGGCGCAGGGTAGGGCTTGGTCAGGAACGGACGGCGCGTGCGCGCGACGAACAGGGTGAGGTGCCCGGCGATGGCGAGCTTGAGAAAGATGAGGGTTTGGATCTGGGCGTTGTCCAGCTTCAGCCAAAGCCTGGCAATCGCCAGAATGCCGAACGTTTCGACCACCCCGACCAGGCCCAAAACGGTCGAGTCGGAAAGGACGCGCCGCATCTTCCAGCGGACCGGCGCCGGGTCGAGCCAGGTGTTGTCATAAGCAATGGCCATAATGGGCAGGTCATTGGCGAAGGCCAGCAGGATGATCATGATGGCGGTGATGGGATAGAACTTGAACACGATCATCGCCAGCACCACGAATACCATGATGCGGATAGTCTCCGTGATCCGGTAGATGGCGTAGCTGTTCATCCGCTCGAAGATCTTTCTGGCCTCCTCCACCGCGTTGATGATCACAGACAGCCCGGGCGCGGTAAGAACTAACGAGGCCGCCGCGCGCGCCGCGTCGGTGGCGCCCGAGACGGCCACGCCTACGTCGGCCTGTTTGAGGGCCGGTGCGTCGTTGACGCCGTCGCCGGTCATGCCAACAATGTGCCCCCGCTTTTGCAGCACCTCGACGATCTGAAACTTATGTTCCGGGAAGACTTGGGCGAAGCCGTCCGAGGCTTCGACGCGCTCGGCGATGGTTGCGGAAACCGCCCCCTGCTTGAAGGAGTCCTGAAAGAACTCATCGGCGACGTGGATGTTGGTGCGCAACTTCAATTGGGAGGCCACCCGCTTGGCAATAGCCACGTTGTCGCCCGTCACCATTTTGACCTGGATCCCATGTTCGGCGGCGCGCCGGATGGTGTCGGCTGAGTCGGGTCGAGGTGGGTCAAACAGGGGCAGCACGCCCAGGAATTGCCAGTTGTCCCCGTCTTCGGCTCGGGCAACGCCCAGGGCGCGATTGCCCTGCGCGGCGAAATCTTCGACCTGGCGGTTGACCTGGCTCGCCAGAGCCTCGTCCGGATGGCAGAGGCCCAACACGACCTGGGGAGCGCCCTTCGTCACCCTGAAGGTCTTGCCCTCCACGGCTTTGATTTCCGCTTCGGTGCGTTTGCGCACCGGATCGAAGGGAACGAATTTGAGCTGCTGATACCGCGCCAGGACCGCGGCATCCTTAAGCCCGCCAATCACCGCGCCGTCAATGGCGTCCCGGTCCTCCTCCTTAGAAGCCAGGGCTGCGGCAAGGATCAGCTCGTCGGGACTGGCGCCACTGAAAGGCGCCGGTTGCCCCAGCGTGAGCTTGTTTTGGGTGAGAGTGCCGGTCTTGTCCGAGCACAGGATGTCGATGCCGGCGATTTCCTCGATGGATTGGAGCCGGGAGACAATCGCCTTCATCTTGGAAAGGCTCATGGCCCCCAGCGCCATCGTGACGGACAAGACGGCGGGCATCGCCACCGGAATCGCCGCCACCACCAGGATCAGCACGAACTGGAACATCTCCAGGAAAGGAGCCCCCCGCCAGAGCTGGACAAAGACCAGCAACGCCGCCAAGCCGAGGCTCAGGTAGATCAGGTAATCGCCGATGGTCAGCACCGCCTTTTGAAAATGGGAAGGCGCGGCCGCGGACTGGACCAGTTTGGCCGTGCGGCCAAAGAACGTGTTGCCACCTGTGCCTGTGACCACCGCCACCATTTCGCCCTGTTTGGCGGCGGAGCCGGAGTAGGCGGCATCACCCGGTTTCTTGTCCACCGGAAGCGACTCGCCTGTCAAGGCCGACTGGTCCACGCTCAGGTAGTCGCCTTCCAGCAACTTGACGTCGGCGGGAATCACATCGCCAAGGCGGATGCGAACGACATCGCCCGGCACCAGTTGGCGGGCGGGGATCTCCGCCCATTGGCCATCCCGCAACACACGGGCCTTAAGAGCGAGTTGACTCTTGAGGGCGGCCAGGGCGTTTGAGGCCTGGTGCTCTTCCCAGAAGCCGATCATGGCATTGAACACGAGCATTGCCAGAATAATGAAAAAATCGGCCCAGTGCTGAAGCACCACAGACAGGACGGCAGCCACTTCGATCATCCACGGAATGGGTCCCCAGAAATAGCTTAAGAACTTCAGCAGAGCGCTTTGGGTCTTCTCCTCCAGCGCATTGGGGCCGTATTTTTCGAGGCGTTTCTTGGCCTCGGCTTGGGTCAAGCCCTCCGGACCACTGGCCAATTCCGCAAACACGGAGTCCGGGCTTTGGTTCGCGGGCGACGAGGTTGAGACCGTTGCTGATGGTTTGTCATTATTCATGTCGCATGCTCCCTTCAAAGTCGGTGTAGGTTTGCCAGGCCAGCAGGCCCAACACAAAAAAACCGAACAGCACGACAATGGCCACCGCCTGCACCCACCGTTTGGAAATCAACAGGTCGCGCGTTTTACCCGTCTGTGAGTCTTCGCGCTCGTTCATGGTTTGGCTTCGTTGGTTCGAATTGGGAACAGGGGGTTCATCTGCCCAATATTAATCCGACTGGGTGCGCCAGGCTACTTTCATTTCCGCGAAAAGAAAGGTTGTTCTTAGGAGTTGTTCGCCCAGTACTAGCGGGGCTTGATCAGAGTTTTGTTCGATTCCTAACGGATTTGTTTGGCTGCGCTTGTGCGGTATGGAG
>JBJKSV010000835.1:0-4499 GCA_046703605.1 Limisphaerales bacterium | reverse complement strand
AGCAGGCCCATCGATTTTGGATTGCAGACCTCCGCCTTGGAAATGCCCCGTCCGTTGTCTTCGACTTCGAGGGTGATCCGTCCGTCGGTCTGGCGCAGGTTGACCACGACCCTCGTGGCCTCGGCGTGGCGGATGACGTTGGTCAAGGTCTCCTGGAAGATGCGAAAGAGCGTCGTGCTCAGGTTCGAGTCCAACTGAGATCCGCCCAGATGCGAATGGGCGTTGCAGCGGATGCCCGTGCGGGTTTCGAACTCGTTCGCCTGCCACTCCAGAGCGGCGGCCAGGCCGAGGTGGTCGAGCACGCCTGGGCGCAGTTCGCTGGAGATGCGGCGCACGGTCTGAATGGTTGAATCGATATGGGCGGTGAGATCTCGCGCCTTTTCCAGGAGTGGCTTGAGTTCCCTCGGCAGCTTGCCCGCTATCCAGGCCAGGTCCAATTTGCAACTGGTCAGCGCCTGCCCCAACTCGTCATGGACTTCACGCGCAATCCGGGTGCGCTCTTCCTCGCGCACGGATTGCAGGTAGATGGAAAGCGCCCGCAACTGTTCGTGTGATTCTCGCAACTGTTCTTCCGCCTTCTGATGG
This sequence comes from Limisphaerales bacterium, assembly GCA_046703605.1. Taxonomy (GTDB): domain Bacteria; phylum Verrucomicrobiota; class Verrucomicrobiia; order Limisphaerales; family UBA8199; genus JAJYHY01. Next base: position 3,914 of record JBJKSV010000835.1, on the reverse strand, counting down.
GCCGTTCGCTCCTGGGCCTCACGCAGGGCGCGGTGAACCGCCGGCGCCAGGCGGCTCAAGCGCGTTTTGAGCACGTAATCAGTTGCGCCACTCTTAAGGGTTTCGATGGCGACTTCCTCCCCCATCGTGCCCGTCACGAAAATGAAGGGCACGCCGGGACACCGCTCCCGCGCCAGCTTTAGCGCCTCATGGCCGTTGAAACCCGGCAAGGAATAGTCCGAAAGGATGACGGCAGGCGGGTCCGTGCTGAGGGCCTTTAGATATTCCTCCTTGCCTTGGACCCGCACCATCTCGAAACCCAATCCACCCTTCCGGAGGGCAAATTCCGCCAGCTCCGCATCCGTCGCATCGTCTTCGAGCATCAGAATCCGAATGTCATGCTTCATCCGCAAATTCGAACGACTATACTATAACAGCCGTTCAAACTTTCGGCAGGGAAAAATAGAAGGCGGCGCCCCGGTCCAGTTCGCCCTCGGCCCAAGTGCGTCCGCCGTGGCGATGAATGATGCGACGAACATTGGCCAGCCCGACGCCCGTACCCTCGAAATCGGCGGCGCGGTGCAGGCGCTGGAAGACGCCAAAGAGCTTGGGGGCGTATTTCATATCGAATCCGACCCCGTTGTCGCGCACATGAAAGATGAACTCCGTATCAGTCTCACTGCTCCCGATTTCTATCCGTGCCTCCTTGCGGGGCCGCGTATATTTGAGGGCGTTGCTCAGGAGATTGAGCATGACCTGGCGCAGGAGCGCCGGGTCCGCTTCCACACGGGGGAGATCTCCCACCGCCCATTCGATTCGCCGATCTTGCGCCTCCGGCTCGACCTCCCGGATCGCCGCCTGGACCAACTCCGCGAACGCGAACCGCGTTTTGCTCAGCTCAGTCCGCGCACTGCGGGAGAAGGTGAGCAGGTCGTCGATCAGCCGCCCCATCTGCCGCGCCGATTCGGCTATCGTCTCCAGGTAGTGCCGCGACTCGGCATCCAGCGGGCTGGTTTGAGAGGTCATGAACATCTCCACAAACCCCTCGATATGGCGCAGGGGCGCCCGCAGGTCGTGCGAAACAGAGTAGCTGAAGGCCTCCAATTCCTTGTTGGCGCTCTCCAACTCGGCCGTGCGCTCGTTGACGCGCCGTTCCAGCTCCGTGTTGAGGTGCTGGATTCGTTCTTCCGCCTGCTTGCGCTCCGTCACGTCATGCGCGATGACCTGGGCGGCGGCTTTTCCCCCAAAGGTCAGAGGTGCGGAGGCCATCTCCACATGGACTTGCGTCCCATCCAACCGGACAAAACTCAGCTCGACGAAAGGCGCTGTCCTGCGTGGCCCGGCTTTGCTACGCAGGCGCTCCCGAAAGCATTTCCAGGAATCGGGATGGACGATATCCCGGACAAAATGTCCAGTCAGGTCCTCTGCCTTGGTTGCCCCCAGCAGTCTCACGCCCGCAGAGTTGATGAACACGATCCGTCCGTTGCTTTGGACGAAGAGCGCATCGGGCGAGAGTTCCACCAGGCTGCGGTATCGCTCCTCGCTGGAGAGCAGCGCTTGCTCGGCCCGTTGGCGTTCGAGATGGAACTGGCTTTGACGCAACGCCCGATGCACCGCCGGAGGCAAGGTGTTCAGGTGGTGTTTCAAGACGAAATCCGTCGCCCCGCTTTTGAGGGCTTTAATAGTCGTCTCCTCTCCCAGAGAGCCGGTCACAAAAATGAAGGGGACATCCGGCGCTTCCTTTTGAGCGATGGCCAGGGCCGAAAAACCATCGAAAGCGGGCAGGCCATGGTCCGATAGGATGACCGCGGGACGGAACCGCGCCAACTCGCGTTGGAAATCCGCTTGAGTTTCGACGCGTTTGAGGCAGAAGTCGAACCCGCCTTGTCGAAGGGCATGCTCCACGAGCGTGACATCGTGTGCCTCGTCCTCGACCATCAGGATGCGCAGTTTCTTTTCGATAAGCCTGGTGCTTTGAGAGTATCTTTGCTTGTTCTTAGTCCGGGTTCGCGCCCCGACTGGCGGCAATAAATACTATGGGTTGGCGTTCCAAAAATTAGGGTAAACACCCAATGGGCTGGTGTCGCGGGACGGGTTGGACCTGTCAGACCCGTCCCTCCCGTCAGACTATTCGACTTTCGGCTCCTTCTTCACTAGCCTGGGAGCTATGCCGCGTGAGTACGTATTGGAGCCTTTCCGGGCGCCGGTGCATCTGCAACTTGATTACGCCCGGGAACTCAATGAACAGCAGTTCGCCGCCGTGACCGCCCCACCGGGCCCTTCGTTGGTCATCGCGGGAGCAGGTTCGGGCAAAACACGCACCCTCACCTATCGTGTCGCCTATCTCCTGGAACAGGGCATTCCCCCCGACCGGATTCTCCTGCTCACATTCACCAACAAGGCGGCGCGTGAAATGATGCGACGTGTCGCCGACCTGCTCGGGGCGGAACTGGCGCAACTGTGGGGTGGGACCTTTCATTCGGTCGGTAATCGCATTTTGCGCCAGCATGCCCCTCTCCTGGGTTTTCAAAGGAGTTTTGCGATCATGGACCGCGAGGATGCCAACCACCTCGTTGCGACTTGCGTTGCTGAGGCGGATATCGATATAGGCGCCACCAGATTCCCAAAGGCCGAGGTGGTGGCCGAAGTCTTCTCTCTGGCCGCCAATACGCGAAAACCGATCCTGGCGGTCCTGCGCGAGCACCGTCGCGATTTCGTTCAGCTTGCCCCCCAGCTCGAAGAAATCCACCGGCGCTACGTAGAGCGCAAGCGCGCGACCAACGCCATGGATTTCGATGACCTGCTCGTGCTCTGGCTCAAGCTGCTCCACGAGCAATCTGACGTGGGCGAGCATTACCAGCGCCGCTTTCAGTTCATCCTGGTCGATGAGTACCAGGACACCAACCGGCTCCAAAGCGACCTCATCGACTTCCTCGCTGCCCGTCATCATAATGTGATGGTCGTGGGCGATGATGCCCAGAGCATTTATGCCTGGCGCGGCGCCAATTTCCAGAATATCCTCAAATTCCGCGACCGTTATCCGGAGGCCAAGATCTACAAAATCGAGACCAATTATCGGAGCACCCCGGAGATCCTGACTCTGGCCAATGCCGCCATCGCCCCCAATGTCCACCAGTACGCAAAGCTCCTTGCCCCATCTCGCAAATCCGGCACCAAACCGGCCGTTGTCACATGCGCCGATGCCTCCGAGCAGGCGGCCTTTGTGGCCCAGCGCGTGCTGCAACTCCGTGAGGAAGGCGGCGATCTCAACAAGATGGCTGTGCTCTATCGCTCTCATTTCCATGCGTTGGAGCTGCAACTGGAGCTTACCAAGCGCAACATTCCATTCAGCATCACCAGCGGCATCCGCTTCTTCGAGCAGGCCCATATCAAAGACGTCACCGCCTATCTCAAGCTCGTCACCAACCCGCGCGATGAGCTCTCATTCAAGCGCCTGGCAAAGCTGCTGCCCGGCATCGGCGCCAAGGCCGCCGAGAAACTCTGGACGATTTTTCGAAGCTCCCCGGAGAACTCCGCGGAGAACGGTCAGGGCGGTCCGTCACGAATCCAGAGCGCGGAACCCAAAACGGAAGTGCCCGCGCAAGCATCAGCGACCCGCGCACCGGCACGGCGGAGCAAACGAAAAGAAACCGCCGGCAAACCAGAGGCCGAATCCAAAACCGCGAGGCCCAAAGCGCCAAGCGGCGAAGATACCCGGGCCTCCTTGGAGCCGAATCCTGTGGCCAGGGGCCTTCAAAGGTGCGCCGCCAGCGTTCCCAAGAAAGCGGCTTCACCCTGGGCCCAATTCATGACCACCGTTGCCCAACTCGAAGCCGACAATCTGCGGAATAACCCTTCCAAAATGATCCAGCTCGTTATCGACGCCGGTTACAACGACTTCCTCAAGGAAAACTACGCCAATTACCGCTCCCGGC
>JBJKSV010000834.1:0-2820 GCA_046703605.1 Limisphaerales bacterium | reverse complement strand
GCGACACCTCGGCCGGCAACCTCGAACGCCGCTCCCTGGGCCGCACTGGAGAAAAGCTCTCCGTAATTGGCTTCGGCGGCCTGGCCCTGAAAGGCTCGACGCCCCAGGAAGCCAGGCAGTGGGTGCGCCGGGCTTACGAAGCCGGCGTGAACTATTTCGACGTGGCGCCCAGCTACGGCGATGCCGAGGAACGTCTCGGCCCGGCCCTGGAGCCGTTTCGCACAAGTGTTTTCCTGGCCTGCAAGACCGGCGAGCGCCGCCGCGCGGGGGCCGCCGCCGAATTGGAAAGCTCGCTCAAACGGCTTCGAACCGACCATGTCGATCTCTACCAACTCCACGCCATGACTCACCTCGACGAGGTCGAAACGGTCTTGAGTGATGACGGCGCGCTCCGGGCGTTCGAAGACGCCAGGAAGGCGGGCAAGATCCGCTTCATCGGCTTTTCGGCGCATTCCGTCGAAGCGGCTCTGGCGCTGCTCGAACGTTATCCCTTTGACACCATTCTCTTCCCGGTCAATTACGCCACCTGGACAGCCGGCCACTTCGGCCCGCAGGTGCTGGCCAAAGCCCAGGAGAAGCGGGTGGGCATCCTGGCCATCAAAGCCTTGGCCAAGGGACGCTGGCCCGCCGGAGCCGACCGCTCAGCTTATCCGAACTGCTGGTATCAACCCTTCAGCAATCCCGGTGAGGCCCTCCTGGCGTTGCGGTTCACGCTCTCCCATCCGGTCACCGCCGCCGTTCATCCCGCCGACCTGAAGTGCCTGCAATTGGCCCTGCGCCTGGCGCCGGAATTCACCCCGCTCAAACCGGAGGAAACCGAGGCACTCAAGCGGCAAGCGATGACGGTCGGCTTGCTTTTCAAATACCCGCAATCGTAGCCGTCTCCCTGAGCCGCGCCTGAAGAGGAGCCTGCCTGGATTGCCCTTACAATGGAGCCGGTCTGCTGTTAGGATAGAGCGGGTATGACACGAGAGCAATTGTTGGAACGTATCTGGATCGACCCCGCCCGCTGCGGCGGAAAGCCATGCATCCGCGGCCATCGGATTTGGGTGTCGCTGGTCTTGGACATGCTGGCCAGCGGCAGCACGCACGCGGAAATCCTGGAGAACTATCCCGGCCTAACCGAGGAAGACCTACTCGCTTGCATCGCCTACGGCTCGGAAATGGCGCGTGAGCGCTTTGTGGCCGTGCCGCTGGAACCGGCCGGGCGATGAAGCTCAAACTGGACGAGAACTTGGGTGAGCGCGGGCGCGCGCTCCTCCAGGCAGCCGGCCAGATTACAGGGCGCCTGTGGATTGTGGAACGGGGACGCATCCGGCTGTTTGACGAAGAGCGGGCTGGCTAACGGCTGCGGCCTTGAAGACGCGGCTGTTCGAGTCCAAACGCGCCGCCAAGAGGTGAGGCGGCGCCGGAGCATCGGGGGATTAACTTTCGTCTAAGAAATTGCCCCGCCGGATGTCGTATAGGGTGAAAGACGACGTCCGGTGCGATGGCGCCGATGGAAGGTCTGGACAAACCAGGCCCAAGGTTTACTGAGCATGGCCCTAACTCAACCCGATCCGGCCAGCGCCGAACCCCGCCAGTGGGAAACGATTGAGGAACTCTTCGAGGCCCTCGAATCGCCCCTGTTGAGTTATGCCCTGCGCCTGGCCGGCGAACGCGAAGCCGCCGAGGATATCGTCCAGGAAAGCTTTGTGAAATTGCACGCTCAATTTGAGGAAGTCCGCCAGCCCCGGAGATGGCTCTACCGCACGGTGCATAACCTTGCGCTCAATCATCGGCGGCAGGCTGGCAAGCTCGTTGCGTTCGATTCGCCGGAAAGCGAGAGCGGAGGCCCGGGGCCGGAGAGACCCGATCCTCAGCCGCTCCCCGACGAGCAAATCGCCCGGTGGGAAAACATCGGCCTGGTGCGGCTGAGCCTGGAGACGCTCGATGAGCGGAGCCGGGAACTGATCCGGCTCAAGTTCAACGAGGGTCTCTCGTATAAAGAGATCAGCACGCGGACGGGGCTGACCGCCGGCCATGTCGGTTACCTGCTGCACCACGCATTGAAGGCCCTGGCCGGCGAGCTGGCCAGAAATGGAGTTGTGCCATGACCCCGGAGCTTTTCCCCATCCCTCCAGACGACACCGAAGCCCGGCTGACGGCGCTGCTCCTTGGAGAATTGTCCGAGGCCGATGCCGTCAAGCTCCGGCAGGAGATCGAGAACAACGCGGAGCTGGCCCATCTCTGTGAGCGATTGCAGAGCACCATCGGCCTGGTCCGGGAGGCCGTGGCGACTCAAGCGGAAGAGACCGAGCCTGAGCCAAAACTTCGGACTGACCGGCGTCAAATGTTGCTCCAGCATTTCAAAACGGTAACGCCGGAGCCGTTCGCCGCGCCGGCTCGAAACCGCTTCTCCTGGCTTGTTCCGGCGGGAATTGCGGCGGTGCTCATGCTGACCTTCGCCGGCCTGTTGCTGCCCGCGTGGTCCAAGGCGCGGACCAGAAGCTATGCGGCCTTGGCCAATGGCGCGGGCACGGAGCGGTCAACGCTCTCGACCAAATTAGCTCACCCAACCGGGCAGGCATTTACCACGGACTCCGCGACAAAAAAGGAGGCGGTCTCAACATTCGATCTGCCACAGAAAGACGTCAACCAGGTCATGAATCGCCTCTTTAGCAAGGACAACAACCGGCAGCCATCTACGGCGTCTCGCGGCCAGCGGGCTGGCCAGGGGCCCGCTGGGACAGCGCTCGCCTTAAACCAAGGGGTCCAACTTGGAGCCTTGGCGGATCAAAGCGTCCCGACCCTGGGCGATCAGCCCCAGGTTGGAACGGC
>JBJKSV010000833.1:0-6517 GCA_046703605.1 Limisphaerales bacterium | reverse complement strand
CAACGGGACTGAGCCTGCCGCTGAGGACGAGCCTTTTGGCTTAATGGGTCAGGGCATAGACGGCGATGTTGAGGGCCAGTTTTTTGCCGTCTTGGGGACTGATACCTTTGCCTTCGTTGCAGGTATTGTTGGCGCTAAAGGCGCAGCAGAGGCCATCTGGGCACATGACGGCCACCAGTCTGCCATGATGAAACAGGCCGTCCAATCGAACATCGCGCGGTTGGTCCAGGCACCGGATATGCCCCAGCTTGTAAAACGAGCGGTAAATCAGGTTGTCGGGGTGGAACGGACCGGACCTCTTCATGCGGGAAGATGCGGCTGAACTCGCGGCGCCAGGCCTTGGGGAAACCGGGCTCACTGCAACAACCGGAGGCGAAGACAAATCCGCCGTGGTCCAGGTATTTTCTCAGGTCCGAAAGCTCGGCATCGGACAGGACAAAATTGTAGTGGCCGTTCATGAAGACAAACGGTGTATCGAACAGGGCCGGGTCAGTGAGGTGGATTCTTCGTTCGTCTTGCACCTGTAGGGTGGAGGTCTTCGAAACCAGTTCCATCAGATCGTGGCCGACGCCTGAACAATCGCGACCGTCATTGTCGCCGTAGAGCAGCCTGCCCATGAAGAATGTCGTGTGCGAATCGTTGGCGGAGCAAGGAAGGGCAACCGTGAGGGCCACGAGCAGGGCAAGCCAGCAGGGTGTTGGATTTGCGATTTGCGATTTGCGATTTGAGATTCGCGGTTTGTGATTGAAGATCCATTTCATTCCAACCTCCATCTTTTGCGCAGGAGCCATTCGCCGCCCAGACAACCCAAGACCAGGCCCATGCTCCAGCCGTTCATGCCCAGAGGCTGGCGCAAATAGGCCTTATGTTGAGTCTGCTCACGCTTTGCTCGAATCCGGCTGATAAGCCAGGCCGGGTCCGTACAATCCTCCGCCTTCACGGCGAAACCGTGGCTGGCGGAGGCCCACTGTCTGAGCGTCTCCATGTTCCGGGTGGTGTCTTGGAATTCGAGATTGCGTTCCCGGATTCGAATGGCTCGGGTGGCAACTACTGCCTTTGAGCTATCGAGGACGCTGACAGAATAGGTGTCCGGGTTGGCGGCGTGGAACTTGAACTCCGTCGGATGCCCTGGCGCCAGCGTAACCGATTCCTCAAGCACGGTCTTCCTGTGGGCATCGGTGACGCGGACGGAAAACCTGCCGTTTGGCGCGGGAGCTGCTTGGGAATCAGGATCGGTTCCGGAGCCGGCTTCCATCTCCAGAACGATGCTGACGTCCATCCGCGGGTGGAGGTCCGGGTCTGCGACCTGAATTGAGACATTCGGGCGCCCGGCATCGGCTAGAAAGCGAAAGAGCTGCTTCCAGAAACGGTCGAACCGGCGCGGATCGGCGTCTTTCGCCAATCGCCAGCGCCAGAAGTTCTGCAGGCAGAGCACAGCCGAAATCCCCGCGCCATAATGTTCGGAGGCCATGAGAATCCGCTGTCCATGGGGCCCTTTATCGGTCGGATGGAGCATCCAAACCTGGGCGGCGGGCTTGGCGGAATCGACGCGCGCGTATCGTCTGAAGGTGGGCAACTGCGCCCATGCTTTGGCCGCCGAGACGCCTGGGCCGAACTGGAATATGGGGCTGTGGAGGGCCTGCGGGGTGAGTTGGATCTGGAACGGATGATAGGGCGAGGCCCCTTCAGGATTCGATGAAACTCTCACCGGCAGGATTTGCTCCAGGCGACTGTTCCGCCAGGAGGCATCGAAGGTGGATGGGCCGCCGATCATCAGGATGCCGCCGCCGAGTTGGCAAAAGCGGGCGAGAATCTCCTGCTGCGCGGCGGACAGATCGGCGGGGCTCAAATTGGAAAGTACCACCACACGAAAGGGTTTCAGCGCCATGAGGGTGGTCGGAAAGCCGTGAATCAGTTCGGCTGCGCTCTCGACATTTTGGCGAAAGACCGATTTGTCCGAGGTGCGGGTCAGGCCGGTCAGTTTGATGGAGGGGTCGTTGGCGAGGGCCAGGCCAGTGAATTTGTAATCCCAGGTGAGGGCACCCTGGATATAAAGCACGCGGATAGGTTTGGGAGCGGCTATGCGGACGATGGCATCCCCAACCAACGCCGGCGCCTTGATTCCATCCGTCGCCGGTGGCAGGAGCTGAACTGAATAGTCGTGCTTGCCGGCCTGGGTCTCGGTCACGACGAACTCCTCACGCCAGGTGCGTGGGCCTGCTCGAGGCGGCACGCGTTTCTTCTGGCAGAACTTGCCATCCCGAAGAAGGACCAGGTCAAACGCCGGCAGTTGAGGGACGTTCGAGTCCAACTCGACTGAGACATTAAAGGCAGCGTTGGGGGGAACGTTTGCGGGTGCGTTCACATTCCGAAGCCAAATCGTGGGGGCGCCCTCGTCGGCGCCGAAGCCAATGCCGACGAAAGGGGCGCCGGCCTGGGCAAGAGCGGCAAGGCCCGCCTGGTCGTCGGTGCGGACGTTGGCGATGCCGTCGGTAAGGGCAATCAGCCCCAGCGGAGGGTGGGGGGAATTGCGCGTGGCCTTGGCGATGGCGCCGCCCAAGTTCGTGCGTTTGCCATTCACGGAGGTGGAGCGCAGCCTGTGAGCGTTCACGGCGACCGCAGATTGGTCGAAAAGCATGAGCCGCACGGGCAGGCCGGCGCTGCTCAAGCTCGGAAGCAATTTCGAATTCAGGAAGTGCAGAGCCTCTTCGAAACGGGTCTGCCGCCCATCACGCACTGCCATGCTCTGGCTGCGGTCCAGCAGGACAACAACCGGAGATCCGCGCTCGGCCAGGCCTCGCCCCGTTACCCACACCGGGCGGGCCACCAGGCCGACGAGGGCCAGAAGGGCCGCGCCGCGCAGTACCGCCAAAGCCAACACCCTGGTTTTGGCGACCCCGCGGCGCGCCTGGAACCAAGCAGCGGCCAGTACCAAGAATAGGACGGCAGGCAGGCCGATCTGCCAGGCCAATGGCAATTCGAAATAGATCCCGGCTATCATTGTTCGGAGAGCTTTTGGAAATACTCCTCGATTCGCTGGCGATAGGCCGGCGGGAATTGCGCCGGGTCGATTTCAGTCACCTCGGCCAAGCCGTGTCTGCCAGTCGCTCTTGCGGTTGCCACCGAGTACTGCCGCAGTTGCTCCCTCAATCGCTCCAACTGCGCCAGAGTGAACTGGCCCCTGGAGCGGGAGAGTTCGGCAAGGTGTTTGAGGATTTCGCCTTTCTGGCCCGGCGGGCCCGGAGAGTCGCGAACCGCGGATTGGATGTCAGCCAACGCCTGGTGTCCCTGCTTCGCAGTGCCGGACGAAGAAACCGCCCCGCCCGTTTGGAGTTGACGAATCAGGCTCTCGAGCTCGGAGATGCCGCGCTTCAAGCCGCTTCGCGGCGCTGTTTGGAAGGCGTCAGCAAGCTGGGCTTTCTGGAGAGACCTCGGTTCACTTTGTTCGAAGGCCTTGCTGACAGCGCTCAGGCTCATGGCGGCGTGTTTGGCTCGGCGCCGCCTTTTGGCCGGGGCCTGAGGCCGGCGCAAGGTGTCCAGTTGCTCGTTAAGGCCGTCCATTTTCGAGTCGTCGAGGGAATCCCGGAGGGGCTGGCCGAATGCATCACGAGTGGGTTCTTGCTCCGCGAGGCGTTTGAGGTCCTGGAGCGTGTGGCGAGCCTGCTGGGCGGTCTCGGCGAGGGCGCCCTGGGAAACGCTGCTGTTGGTTTTGGCGCCTTGATCGAAAGTGCGGGCCTCATGATCAAGCCTTTGCTTAAGCCGATAGGCCTGAGCGAGTTGTTGGTCGGCGGTCTGGGATTTCGTCGCGCGCGGCGGTTCTTCCGCTTCGCGTTGGGCCTCGCCGGGTGAATTCGCCATGTGGCTTGCATCGGGTTGGGCCTGATGATTGCCAAAGGCGCTTGGGTTCTGCCCCACAGCGGTCTGGAAGCTTTTTCTTGCCGCCGACAACTGCGCGAGCGCCTCACGCTCACGACGTTGGGCATCGGGAAGGGAGTTGGTTCGCAGCAAATGGCTGGAGGCCGCGAGTGAGGCCGCCGCCTGGTCCAAGGCATCCAGGGTCTTGCCCAGAGGCTGTTGGTTCATCTGTCCGGCGATTTTTGCATGGAGATGGCGGGTGGAATCGTGCAAATCGGTCTCGGCGTCCGAGAGTTGCTGAGGGGCTTGGTTAGTGGAGGCGCCTGGGACGCCCGAACGCTGGGAGTAACGGTAAGTTCGGCGAATGACCTGCTCCTGGTCGTGGATAAGGGCCGACAACTGGTTAAGGGACTGGTAAGGCTTGCCATGCTGGCCGCCGGGCATGTTCCGCATCTGCCGGGGAGAGGGTGTGATTTCCAGGAAATAGATCCTGGAAGCGTAGGAGTTAGATTGCGCGGTCGTTGCCTTGGCGTAGTAGGAAACGATGTCCCAATCGGAGAGGTGGAGCGCATCCAAATGCAGGTTCGGGGAATAGGCGGCGTAGCCGGGTTCGCTGGGCGCGGGAAGCTCTTGAACCGTATCGGCCTTTCCATTGATTGCCCAGAATAACGAAACGTTCGTGATGCGTCCGCTTGCAGCCGCCTCGATGTGAAGCGGCACTGCGGCTGCCTTGGTGACCTGGAGGTCCCTGCCCGGTTTCGTGATCCTGACCTTGCCCCATGCCTTGGCCCGCGGGGGCAAGGACTGGCGCGCGACGGGCGGCGGCGGAGGGGCGTCAGAATGCGGGAGAGACTGCGTAACGGCAGGGACAGTGTCGCGAAGCAGACTCCACGGGGAGGAAAAGTGGTCCAGCAACAGTGTCCCCCCCAGGGCCGCGCCAAACACTAGCAAGCCCAGCATCGGACGTTTCGCCGAGATTGGAGAGGCGGGGACTTTTTCGGCCAGAACCCGCTCGGTCTGCCGGGCGATGCGAGCCTGGAAGTTCCGGGCAGAGTCGCCGCTCGGGTTACATTCCAGGAAGAGAAACGTGTTCAGGCGATCCAGGAAGCGTCGATCGGCTCGTTCGAGGGCGGAGGCAAGGCCGGAACGCTCGGCGGCTCCTGAGCCGACAGCCGCCGCAATCCCAATCCAGGCAACCAGACCCAGACCTGCGAGCGAGTAGAGCAGGCCTGCGGCCAGGGGTCTGCTCTCGAGCCACCCCAACAGGATTGCCGCTTCCAGGAACATCACCAGGAGGGACAGGGCCGCGCCCAGCGTGAACGTCCAGCCCAGAAACCTAAACCATCTCCAGCGGGAAATTTCCCGGTTCAAGGTCGAATCGATTGCCCCAAATCCATCACTCATGTCCGCTCCTTTCGCCATTCGGCCCACATCGTCTCCGCCATCAGCCCGGCCAGACCAACCACAAGCAGCCACCACCACAATGTTTGGCGTAAAATGGCGGAGAGGGCGGGGTTGGCTGCGCTCAAAGGAATCCGCCGGTCCGTATCCTTGGACGAGGCATTCAGTTCCCAGGTCTTGAGGACGGCGGGCGAATTGGTGAATGTCAGTTCTGATTCCTTGGGAGAAGGATTGACGCAGAGGATCTCTTTCCCGGAACGGGGATTATCGCCGGTCAGGCTATAGAGACCTGGGCGTTCGGGCATCCGGACTTGCGCCCGGCCAGCTTGAACAGGCGCCCGACTCAGCTCGTGGTCGGCGCCATCCCGAATGATAAGCTCACGAGCGGTCGTGCCGGTCGGCGGCCTCAATTCCGCAATCTCACCAGGTTCGAAGCCGAGCCGCTCCTGTTTAACAGACCTCGCCGCCTGAAGCGCCAAGTCCAGAAACGGCAGAAAACTCGGATCGACAGGCCAGGTGGAATCGGTGCGCTCCAGGCCGAAGGCTGCCACAAAGAGCTTCTGCTCCGGGCCGGAGCCCTCGAATAAGAGCGGGGCGCCCGTCCCGGAATAAATCAAAGCCCGTGCCTTGACGGCCTTCAGGCGGGTGTAGTGAAAGACACGAACCTTGAGCAAGCTGCCGTAGTCGGGTGAGAGGAACGGATGCAAGGCCGGACTGTTGAAGGAAATGAATCCGAATTTCTCTCCCTGGCCAGCCTTTCGGCTCACGGAACCCTCTACTTTGAAACCCAATCTGCGCAGGCAACGCTCGACGGCTGGACTCAGCCGGTTGACAAACAAGAGCACCCCACGCCCGTCCCGAAGGTAGCGGCTCAACAGGTGGCGGGCGCTGCTCGATTGCAAGTAGGCGCTCTCGATGCAGAGCACGTCCGCCTCCGGGCGCGTGGACAACTTCGGCCCGAGTTGTGCCTGCTTGACCAGGGTGGTCGTCCAGTGGCCGCGCATGACCTGGGGCGAAAGGGCCAGGCGCAGGTAAGGCGATTCGGCCAGCAATTCGACTTTCCCCTCCAGCACCGGCGGAGCGGCGAAGAAAACGACATCATCGGCGGGAAGGGCATCGGGCTTTCCGGAAACGCGGGCTTGGCCATGAATCCAGAGTGACGGCTCCGCTTTCCATTGCGCCTGGAGGAGAATGGTCTGGGGCCGCCCTTGCAGCTTGACGGAACGGGTCAGCAGGGTTTTGCCATTTGCGCGGAGGGTGA
>JBJKSV010000832.1:0-3012 GCA_046703605.1 Limisphaerales bacterium | reverse complement strand
CCGCCGCCTGTCCGCGCTCGCCACCGCCCAGACTCCCGAACCCGCACCGCTGAGCCAGTCTCATTAAGCATGGCGCATTAGTCATTGATCCTTTTCCATTTGGGCAAGCATCAACGCCTGAATCGCTCCTCAATGAGCAACGCCCAATGCCTGATGCCCAATGAGAAATCCGGCGGGTCTCAGTATGCCAAAATGATGCGGGCAAACAGCGCCCGGATAAGCCTTTCCTCTGGTTTTCCCCCATGATTCTGCCATCAATGATTCTGTCCCAGTCCTGTTCCCCATGATTTTGGTCCCCGGCCTCGCATGATATGTTTGCCTATGCGCGTTCTCATCGTAGGCTGCGGTTATATCGGGTTTTCCCTCGGTGTGGAGTTGGTCAGGCAGGGACACAAGGTCTTTGGCCTGCGCCGGAGCCGCCTGGCCGAAGCCGAACTGCAAGCCGCGGGAATCGAGCCGCTCTCCGCCGACATCTCCAAAGCAACTGAGTTGGCCAGGCTGCCTGCCACCTATGACTGGGTCGTGGATTGTGTCTCGGCGGGCGGCGGCGGAGTGGAGGCCTACAAGGCGGTCTATTTTCGTGGCATGCGGAACTTGCTCGCCTGGCTGGAATCAGCCCCGCCCAAGAAGTTTGTCTATACCAGCAGCACCAGCGTCTATGGCCAAACCGGCGGAGAAACGGTCGATGAGACCAGCCCGGCCGACCCTTCCGCCGAAACTGGCCGGATTCTGGTCGCGACGGAAAATGAGCTCCTGGCAGCCGCCAGGAAAGGGTTCCCCGGAATCATCCTGCGGTTGGCCGGCATCTACGGCCCGGGCCGGGGCTACTGGCTGAAGCAGTTCCTGAGCGGGCAGGCCCGGCTCGAAGGCGCCGGTGACCGCCTCTTGAACATGGTTCACCGCGACGACGTCGCAGGCGCTATTCTGGCCGCATTGGAACGAGGGCAGCCGGGCGAGATCTATAATGTGGTCGATGACATGCCGGTTACACAGCGGGCGTTCTTCCAGGGGCTGTCGGATTCTCTTGGCAAGCCGATGCCGCCAGCCGCCACCGAGCCTGCGCCCCCCTCCAAACGCGGCGGCAGCAATAAGCGCGTCTCCAACCGCAAGCTTAAGACCGAACTGGGTTACCGTTTCAAATACCCGACCTTCCGCGAAGGTCTCGCCGGGTGCATCAGAGCCAGTTGAAAGGCACTCCCAGGAGGTTTTCCCCGTAGAGCCGCGGCGCGACATCGTTGTTGATCACGATGCCAAGGCGCGCCTCTTGCTCCACGACGAACTCCCGGAGCGGGCGCAACTCGCGCGCACCGACCGATGAGCCATGCTTGATCTCCACCGCCACCCGCCCAAAGTTGCCCTCAATGACCAGGTCCACCTCCGCGCCGCCGCCGGTGCGGTAATGGCAGTATTGAAGAGCCATGCCCATGGCATTCAACTGGCGCAGGATCTCCTCCACCACCATCCCTTCCCACGACGCACCCATCTGGGGATGGCTTAACAACGCATCCAGGTCGGGGATGCGCAACAGGGCGTGCAGCAGACCGCTGTCGCGCAAGTAGCCCCGAGGATGTTTTACGATACGCCTCATCGAATTGCGCGCAAACGCCGGAACCTGCCGCCAGATGAACGTGCCGTGCGCGATGTCGAAATAATCGCGCGCCGTTGGTTGAGACACCGCCAGCGCGCGCGCCACCTCGGCATAGTTCAGAACCCGTCCGGACAGGCCGCCCAACATTTCCAGAAACCGCCGGAAGCGGACCTCGTCCAGTCCCGGAAACAGCCGCTTTACGTCCCGGTAAAGGTAGGTCTGGATGTACTGCTCCACCCAAGGCTCGCGAAAACCCTCCATGCGACTCAGCCACGGTTCGGGGAACCCGCCCCGAAACCAGAATTCGTGCGCCCGCCTGACATCCGCCCGCGGTTTGAGCCCTTCGATCAACTCGGCCGGCTTGGCCTTCGGCGACCCCATTCTGCGGAGCAGGCAGTCCGCGCCGCTGGTCTGGGTCACTTCCTCCCAGCAAAATGGCGCCAATTCGATGATGCCCACACGCCCCGCCAGGCTCTCCGAAACCGAGCGCAGCAAGTCCGGCGAACTGGAACCGGTAATGACGAACCGGCCCTTTTCTTCACGATGCGCGTCGATCGCCACTCGCAGCGCCGGACACACCTCCGGGGCCATCTGGACTTCATCCAGCGCCACCCGGCGGGGATTGAGCCGAAAAAACGTATCCGGATCGCCCGATACCACCTCGTGGTCCGCGCGCCGCTCAAGATCAAAGTGCTTCCAATCCGTCGGAAGGGTCTTGAGCAATGTCGTCTTGCCACATTGCCTGACGCCGATGAGGGCGACGCAAGGAAAGCTCTGGAGATAGGTTGTCAGCAGCGGTTCGCAGGCGCGTTTCATACTGCGCAATTTAAAACAGATGCTTTCAATTTGCAATACCGCCTTTCCGGCGATGCTTGCAACCCTCGCGCCCTCGTCGTAGCCTTTGCGGTGTGAGGCCACAATCACAATCAAAACGATTGACCGAAACCGAGTATCTGGCCATCGAGCGGAAGGCGCCGCTCAAGAGCGAGTTCTACGACGGCGAAATGTTTGCCATGGCCGGTGGTTCACCCATGCACAGCTTGATTGGCGCCAACCTGATCGGAGTGCTGCGGGACAAGCTCATGGGCCAGGGCTGTCTAACGTTCACCAGTGACCTCCGCCTCAAGGTGGAAATGACGGGCTTGCACACTTATCCGGCCGTCTCGGTCGTGTGCGGCGAACTGCGCTTTGCCGATGCCGAGCAAGATACCCTGGTTAACCCGGCCCTGGTGGCCGAGGTTCTGTCCGAATCCACAGAGGGATACGACCGGGGCGAGAAATTCGAGCAGTACCGGCGCATTCCCTCTCTGAAGGCCTATCTGCTGGTCAGCCAGCAAAAGCCGGCCCTGGAGCTATTCCTGCGCGGCCCTGCAGGCGAATGGATGCTGCGTGAGGCGGCCGGACTGGACGCGTCGCTGGAGATT
>JBJKSV010000831.1:0-10237 GCA_046703605.1 Limisphaerales bacterium | reverse complement strand
TGGTTCTCTCCGAGTCGCGGGTGTTTGCGCCAAAAGTTTTCGGCTTCTGATCGGCGGGCTTGTGCGGCCGCTTTGTCTCCCGATTGCTCCGCCAGTTGCTCCTGGTTTTTGAGACAATCGCCAAGGGACATGGCAAATTCTTTCAGGGAGGGGTTTTGTTCAAGTAACTCGGACTGCAAAGCAGTGGCCCGGCCGGCCAGGGCAGCGGCTTGCCGCCACCGTTTGAGCAGCCCCAGCACGCGAGACTCATGAAGCCAGCCGCGGGCCAGGTCCCACTTGGTCCACACCATGCTGGGTCGAAGCATTCGAGCCTCTGAATTGCTCGGAAATGGCGGCAATCCGGCGTCCGTGCCATGATTCTCCAGGTCAGCAATGATTGCTACTCGCAGTTGGTTTGCGCGGGAGACTCTGGCCAGCTCCGAAGCGTAATCGGGACCTGCTTCCTTAGAGCGCGGATACCAATCCAGTTGGTCGGCCAGGTCACGGCGAAATTCGTTGGAATGGGGATACTCTCTGACCAAGTGTTCCAACAAGTTCAAGCCTCTTTGAGCCCGAACTGTTGCTTCGGGGTCCTCCGGGGGCAACTCGTCTCTCAGGCTAAGCCCCAAAGCCCAAGCAAGTCCCAAGCGGGCGAAGGGATCCTCAGGATTTTCACCGGAGAGCCCTTCGAACAGCGCTACCGCCTTGGGCTGGTAGAGTGCGAACACGGCCTCTCGATAGCTCCACAATTTCGAGAAAATGATCGTCCAACCGAGATCAGACCGGAAGGCCGGGTTCTCGGGTTGCTCCCGGACTAACGCCTGCTGAATGGCCAGCCCCGCATTGTACGCCGGGTTCACGACGCCGCTATAATCCTCGCCTATGTCGTGGGCATTAAATCCGTATCTGACATAGAGCCTGCCCAACTCGGCTCGCAGCGCTGGGCCAGCAGAGGGTTGTTTGAGAAAAGGCTGAAACCGGTCAATCGCCGCCCGCAGCAGCTTGACCCGCAGAGGCTGCATGCCCGGTGTGTCGTAAAGGTCGTCATCCGCAACGGCCAACAGGTCGTCCACTGTGGCGCGGGCCTGGTCAAAATTGGCGCGGGCTTGGCGCCAAGCGGCCTCGGATCGTAAGAACCCGATGGTTGTGCCGATCCCTCCCAATAGAAGCGCAAAGAGGACCGCGCCAGTAGAAACAACAGCCAGCTTATTCCGCTTGGCAAGCTTCTGAAAACGATAGAGTCCGCTTGGTGGACAAGCCAACACCGGCTCGTTGTCCAAGTGGCGCTGCAAGTCCATCGCCAATCCATTGGCGGTCTCATAGCGCCGCGTCCGGTCTTTCTCCAAACACTTCATCGCGATCCAGTCCAGATCCCCCCGCAACTGGCTCACCAGCCTCGGCACGTCCACCCCATGACGCTTGGCCGTCGTGGTCAGTTCTTCGCCTTGCAAGGTGTGGAGCTTTGTCGAAGGCCGCACCGGCTCCTTTTCCCGAATTGTCTTGCGCATGGCGTCGATGCCTTGCGACATCAATTCCTTGGGATCAAACGGCGTCCGGCCCGTCAGCAGTTCGTAGAGCAACACGCCCAGGCTGTAGATGTCGCTGCGCGTGTCCACGTCCAAGCCGCTCATCTCCGCCTGCTCCGGGCTCATATAGGCCGCCGTGCCGATGAATTGTTCGTAGGCCGTGAATAGCGTCTTGTCGGTCAAACGCTGGTCCGTCGTCGCCTTGGCAATGCCGAAATCAATCACCTTGGGCACCGGAACGCCATCGTGCAAGGTGGCCAGGATGTTCGAGGGTTTGATGTCCCGGTGAATAATCCCCTTCTGGTGCGCATGTTGGATGGCCTGGCAAATCTGGATGAACAGAGCGAGGCGCGTACGTGTATCAAGGTGATTCTGGTCGCAATATGCGGTGAACTTGATCCCGCGCACCAGTTCCATCACAAAAAAAGGCCGGCCGGTCTCGGTGGCGCCAGCATCCAGCACCTTGGCGATGTTCGGATGGTCCATCAGTGCCAGAACCTGGCGTTCCGCCTCGAAACGGGCGATCACCGCCCTGGTGTCCATCCCCAGCTTGATGACCTTGAGCGCCACACGGCGCCTGACTGGCTCGGTCTGCTCGGCCATATAGACCGCCCCGCAACCGCCTTCGCCGATCTTCTGCAACACCTTGTAACGCCCGATGACCTGGCCGATGGATTCGTCGGGCACATCCGCCTGCTCGGCTTTCAGTGTAGTCTTGGCGTCGGACGCAGTCTCAGCGGGGAACCCTTTTCCTTCGTGCAGGGCCAGTCGCGCCTCCAGGCGCCGCCGCAAACCCGCGTCCCCAGCGCATTCACGGTCCAGCCACACCGCACGCGCGGGGGCAGGCTTTGTTAGCGCCAGTTGGAAAATCAGTTCTTCGGTGTTCTGGTTCATTTCCAACGAGACTTCTTCGCCATTCAGATTCATGGTCGTCTCACCTCCATATTGTCTCTGGCCTCGGCCGCATGGATCTCCTCCCACGACGGCGCGCGCCAAAGGTGAAGGGTGCCTTGCGAATTCAAAGCGCCAATGGTGTTGCCATCCGGAGAGAATGCCGTGCTGAAGAATACGGACCCTTGGCCTTCCAGAGTGAGCATCTCCTGCCAGCTTTCTGTGTCCCACAGCTTCAAGGCTTCCTTGCCGTCGCTGCCAATGGCGAGCCGTTTGCCCTCCGGCGAAAAGGCAACCGAATGAGCGCCCAGGAGCAGGCCACCAAGCGTGGCCTTGGGCTTCCAGGTGGCGGTGTCCCAAACTCGCCCAAGACCCAGTTGACTGGCAGCCGCCATGAGTCTTCCGCCAGGCGAAAAAGCGACATCGACGCCCTCCAAAAAGTTGAGGCCAAGGTCCGAGCTGTTGCGCTGCGCCAGATTGCGGAGGAGAGCAGCTCCATCCAGGCTAATATTCACTACCAGTCCACCATCCAGAGACACGCCGCAGACGTTGTCAGACCTCGCAGCAGCGGGCCACGATTGCATTTCCAAACCGCTGGTGAGGTCCCATTCCTGGAGTGACTGGTCGCGGGCGCTCCAGGTCAACAACTTGCTTTCGTCCGCGAAGAATTGCAGCGGTTCTATTTCCCCTGTCGAGTGGGTCAAGCGACGCCATAATAGGTGTCGCGATACGTCCCAGACTTGAACCACGCCATTGCCGGAGCCGAACGCCAGAAAGCCTCCAGTGGCGGAAAAAGCAGGGCTGACCATTGCCGCAGACGGGAGAGACATAAGCCTCTCTTGCTGTTGGAAATCCGGGCCAGTCCATCGCGTCACCTGGCCTTGGCCGTCCAATGTCAGAACCGAGCGGCGGTCCGGCGTGAAGCACCAGCAAAGCACCTTGGCCGGGATAGTGACATCGGGTTGCCGAGGATGGGTGACCGAGCTGTCCCAAAAACAAACGGTGCCGTCTTTGCAGCCGCTGACGAGCGTTTTGTTGTCGGGAAGCAACAGCAGTCGCCACACTTCGAGGCGGTGCCCGCGAAGGACATCCAGGCACTGATGCGTGGCCAAGTCCCAAATGTGAATGGTCTGGTCAGCGCTGGCCGAAGCCAGTTTTTTCCCATCCGGCCAGAACACCAGTGAGCTGACCCAGGAGGAGTGTCCTTCCAGTTGCCCGATTGTCTTGCCGGTGGCCACATCCCAGAGCCGCACGCCCGTTTCCCCCCATCCCCCCGCCGAGGCCAGCGTCTGACCGCCGGGTGAAAACGCCAGAGCGGTGATGAATTGCTTTCCGCCCGTGGCCGTCCAGAGTTCCTTTCCGTTTCGCAAGTCAACGATGCCAATGCGCCGGTTGGGCAGGGCGCAGGCGGCAAGCCCCAAGTCTGGCGTTACCGCGAGGGGATTTCCCTCAGCCCGGCCCACATTTGCACTGGGGTAACTGGCCACCTTAGTCGCATCGGGTGTCCGCCAAATGGTGATGTATCCGCCCCGGGTGGAGGTGACGAGCCTCCGGCCATCCTCGGAGAAGGCCAATCCGAGACATAGGCTATCGAGCGGAATTTCAGCCATCGTCTGACGCGTCTCCGGATTCCAAAGATGCAAGCTGTCCTGTTCCTTGCGGCCCTCGGCCAGATCGCGACCAGTGAAAGCCAGCAGAGGTTCGGTGGGCGAGAAGGCGGCACGAACCAATTGCTCGGTTTTTGCCAAGTGCGCCAGTTCTTGCCGGGTCTGCAAATCCCACACCCATACGCCGCCTCCATGGTATGCGCCCACGGCCAGCCACCGGCGGTCGGGTGAAGCGGCGAGCGAGGAGACCTGGCCCTGGATCTGGCAAAGGGTGAACAGGGCGTCGCTGTGGCTTTGCTGCCAAAGATACCGCCATTCCCAGCCGCGCAAGTCCTTTTGTCCCGGCAGCGGCCGTTGACGGGTGAGCAGGTCCAGGGCGCGGCCCAGATTGTTTCCCGCCAATGCCTGCGCCGCTACATTCATGTCCGAGGCGTAGGCGCGCTGACGGGCGACGAGTTCCGCCTCCGCTTCAGCCCTTTGGGCGGCGAGGGCTCTCTGTTCGTTGGCCTCGGCTTTTCGGCGTTGGACGGATTCGCTGGCCTTCGCCCGCGTCGCTCGAAGGGCTTGCCAAGCGCTCACCAGCGCCCCGGCAAACAGCACGAAGATAATTGCCGCCGTGGCCGCAAACCCGACCCTGTGCCGCCGAAACGTCTTTTGAAACTCGTAGAGCTTGCTGGGCGGACGGGCGAGGACAGTCTCGTTGCTCAAGTGCCGTCTTAGGTCCATCGCCAATCCATTGGCCGTCTCGTATCGCCGCGTTCGGTCCTTCTCCAGACACTTCATCACGATCCAATCCAGGTCCCCGCGCAACTGGCTCACCAGTTTGGACACCTCCACGCCATGACGCTTGGCTGTCGTCGTCAATTCTTCACCCTGCAAGGTGTGGAGCCTTGTCGAAGGCCGCACGGGCTCCTTTTCCCGAATCGTCTTGCGCATCGCGTCGATGCCTTGCGACATCAGCTCGTTCGGATCAAACGGCGTCTTCCCCGTCAGCAATTCATAAAGCAATACGCCTAGGCTGTAAATGTCGCTGCGCGTGTCCACGTCCAATCCGCTCATCTCGGCCTGCTCCGGGCTCATATACGCTGGCGTGCCGATGAACTGCTCGTAAGCCGTGAACAGGGTTTTGTCAGTGAGACGCTGGTCCGTGGTCGCCTTGGCAATCCCAAAATCGATCACCTTGGGCACCGGAACGCCATCATGCAAGGTGACCAGGATATTCGAGGGCTTGATGTCCCGATGGATAATCCCCTTCTGGTGCGCGTGCTGAATCGCCTGGCAGATTTGGATGAATAACTCCAGGCGAGTGCGGGTGTCCAAATGATTCTGGTCGCAGTATTCGGTGAACTTGATCCCGCGCACCAGTTCCATGACGAAGTAGGGCCGGCCAGCATCGGTAGCCCCGGCATCCAGCACCTTGGCGATGTTCGGATGGTCCATGAGTGCCAGTGCTTGCCGCTCCGCCTCGAACCGGGCGATCACCGCCCTGGTGTCCATCCCCAACTTGATGACCTTGAGCGCCACGCGGCGGCGGACTGGCTCAGTCTGCTCCGCCATATACACCGCCCCGCAACCGCCTTCGCCGATCTTCTGCAATACCTTGTAACGCCCGATGACCTGGCCGATGGAGGCGTCCGCATCGTCCCCCGTCTCGATTTTCAAGGTCGTCTTGGCGTCGGACGCGATCTGAGCGCGAATTCCTTTCTGTTGCTCGCGCGCGGTCAGCAGCGCTTCGAGCCGCTGCCGGAGAGACGCGTTGCCTTCGCACATCGCATCCAGAAATGCCGCGCGCTTTTCCGCCGGCTTTTCCAATGCCAGGACAAGCAATGCTTCTTCGTGGGTCGGGTTCATTTGCTGGATGCGTTGGTCTCGCTTTGACCGGCAATCTTTGCGTAGGCGCTGCGTGCTTCGTTCAACGCGCGGGCGACATCGTTGCGCTCCTTGGACAACCGCAACGGTGGCGTGTTTGCCAGTTGCGGGGCATGCAGCTTGTCCTGGCAGCGGGTCAGCGCCGCGATGGCCTGCCGCCAAAGCTCGGCTCTACGGGCTTGCGAAATCCCCGGTGAACTCGCGATCTTGGCGCAACCTTTTGCCTCATCCTGAAGAACGTCCGCCAGCAATTCCTGAAAAGAACCGTTTGGCGGGTCCCGTTGCACCAGACCTTCCGCCAGTCCCACGGCCTCCGCTAGATTTGTCAGTCCCTCGTCAAAACGGCCCAGCTCGATCTGCGCTTTTCCGAGCGCGCTGTGAATCTGACTCCAGTCGCGCGCGTAACGGGCGTTGTTAGGCTCCCGGTCCACCAACATCTTCTTCCAATGAAGTGCTGCTTCGAATTGCGGCAGGGCGTTTGAGGCCTGGTTCAGTTGCATTTGAGCGTATCCCACAAGCATGTGCGCGACGGAGCATGCGTGCGCTTGCTTGGAACTGAGCGTGGGATCCACGGTACGTTGCAACCAGCTTTTAGCATAGGGCAGATAATGCTGGTCCAGGGCCTCCTGTGCCTGGTTCTGGCCCATCAGATTATTCCCAATCCTGAAATTCTCGATTCTCACCCAATTTGCGAGTTTCGTGCTGCCGGGATTCTGGCTGAGCAATTGGCGAAGCAGTTCGAGGTTGCGTTGGAAATGCAACATCGCCTCATCATTGCGCCCCAGCATAGCCAGGGTTGAGCCGAGGTCGTCTTCGGTAAGGGCCAATTGCATCAGCAGCACGTGGTCATTCGGATGTGTGCGGACGAGGTTCTGCTCAATCGCCAATGACTGATTGGCGAACCTCAATGCGCTGTTGTAATCGCCGACTGTATTTGGGGCATACGGATTGCCAAAGGCGGCCGCCAGTTGGCGTTCAAGTTTTGCCAGTTCGCCTTCGTAGGCCTGGCCGCCCCCGTTGGTGCCGCCAAGCGATTCGAGGAAGGTGAGGCTGATCTGCGCCAGGGCCTGTTGCGCCTCGGTGGCACCAATGAGATCCTGGAACTTTGGAGCCACCTGCTGGAACATGTCTTCCACAAAACGGCTGGCGCTCAGAAAGCGTTGCTCCGCCAATTGGCGCGCAGCTTCCGCCTCCCGGCGTTGTCGTTCGGCGCGAATTAGTCCCAGCCTGTTGCCGATGACGCCCAGAACAAGTGCGGCCGTGACCGCAGTTGCGGCGGCGAACGCCAGTTTGTTCCGCCGAAATGCCTTTTGGAACCGATAAGCCGCGCTCGGCGGGCGGGCCAGCACAGCCTCGTTGTTGAGGTGCCGTTTGAGGTCCATCGCCAATCCATTGGCCGTCTCGTAACGCCGCGTCCGGTCCTTCTCCAGACACTTCATCACGATCCAGTCCAGATCTCCGCTCAACTGGCTCACCAGTTTAGACACCTCCACGCCATGACGCTTGGCTGTCGTCGTCAGTTCCTCACCCTGCAAAGTGTGGAGCTTGGTCGAGGGCCGCACCGGCTCCTTCTCCCGAATGATCTTGCGCATCGCGTCAATGCCTTGTGACATCAGCTCGTTCGCGTCAAACGGGGTACTCCCCGTCAGCAGTTCGTAGAGCAGCACGCCGAGCGAATAAATGTCGCTGCGGGTATCGATGTCCAACCCGCTCATCTCCGCCTGCTCCGGACTCATGTAAGCCGGTGTCCCGATGAACTGCTGCAAGTGGGTGTAGAGCGTCTTTTCGGTCAGTTCCTGCTGCGTAGCTTTGGCGATCCCGAAGTCAATTACCTTGGGCACGGCCACCCCATCGTGGAGTGTCACCAGAATGTTCGAGGGCTTAATGTCCCGATGGATGATCCCCTTCTGATGCGCGTGCTGGATGGCTTGGCAAACCGGGATAAAGAGCTCCAGCCGTTGCTTCGTCGAGAGCTTATTTTGGTCGCAATAGTCGGTGAGTTTGACACCCCGCACCAGTTCCATCACAAAGAAAGGCCGGCCGGTTTCGGTGGCCCCGGCTTCCAACACCTTGGCGATGTTGGGATGGTCCATGAGGGCCAGCGCCTGCCGCTCGGCCTCGAACCGGGCGACGACCTGACGGGTGTCCATGCCCAGCTTGATAATCTTGAGGGCCACACGGCGCTTGACCGGCTCCCTTTGCTCGGCCACATACACCACCCCGAAGCCGCCTTCGCCGACCTTCTCCAGGATTTTATATTGGCCAATAACGGTCGCGGGTTCCTCGTTGGAGATAAAGGAATCCAGCACGGTCTGTGTGCCGCCAGGCACGGGCGCCGATGGATTGTCGGGCCTGCTGCCCCCTTCATGCGCAGCCAAACGCGCGTCAAGCCGCGCGCATAAGGCCGCGTCCTCAGCGCATTCACGGCCCAGCCACGCCGCGCGCTCGGGGGCGGGCTTGGTCAGCGCCAATTGGAAAAGCAGTTCTTCAGTGGGCGGGTTCATTCGGCGAGATCAACGGGCTTGGGGCTTGGCGCTACCGCCGCACCTCGTAAACGATACCCATGTCGCCGCGACCGAGCTCAGCGCGCAAATCAAAATCGCCCAGAACCGGCACGGGATGCCCTATAATTCTGTCCATATACGGGAACAGAGCACAATATGCCCGAACTTCCGGGTAAATCAAGAGGCCCCATGGAGTTTACAACCGGGACTTATTCCCTCCATGTGTAATCAGTCAGACTTCGGCTCTCTCTTCTCCAGGCCGAGGCGCTGGCGGGCAGTCTCCACATAATCAGGGTTGAGCTCGATGCCGATGAAATGGCGCTTCAATTTGCGGGCCACAATGCCAGTCGTGCCAGTTCCAAAGAATGGGTCGAGCACAATGCCGCCTTTCGGGCACCCGGCGCAAATCGGTGTTTCAACCAGTCCCTCCGGGTAAACGGCGAAATGCGGGCCGGGAAAGCCTCGGACCGGTATGGTCCAAACGCACCGCTTGTTTCGCCCACGGGGATTGAGTCCACGATTGGAAATCCGCACCAGGATCTCGAACGGGCTCGGTTCATCGCGGCCGGGACTGGTTTTATGCCGCCATGGGTCATATCGATCTTGCCGTGCGCGGAAGCTGCTGACCCGGCGTTTTGTGCTCGGGTGGTGCGGCTCAAACTGGCGCTCAAAGAAGCAGCGCTGTGATTTGGTGAAAAGGAAGAGGTATTCAAAATCAATAGCAAACCGGTCCCTCACGCTGGCCGGGAGGCAGTTAGGTTCGTGCCAGATGATGGTGTTACGCAGCAGCCAGCCGCGGTTGACCATTTCCAGCGCAAACCGGAACCGAATCAAAACCAGTGATTTCTTGGGCAATCCTGTTTGAGGCCAACGGCGGCGCCGGCTTTGCCCTTGGGTTGGTTGTGTCAGGGAGCGTTGACTTCTGTTCTTTGGCCTTTTAACGCCGGCCTAGCATCGGCGTGGGGCGGGAATTGGGAGACAACCTTAGACAGCCGCAGGGCCAGGGCGGCGGTTTCGTGCGGATGCGTGGCCGCAAGGTTGCTCTCTTCCCCTGGGTCATCCGCCAGATTGAACAGGAATCCCGGCGCCGGGATCTTCACGCCCTTCCACGGCACCAACCCGTCGCAAGTCCGCCCCGGCAAAACGAATTTCCAGTCACCGGCGCGCAGCGCCTTTTCCCTTCCTTGATCCCATTCGACCAGACTCTGGCGCCCGGTTGGCGACTGCCCCAGCAAGGCAGGCAGCACGTCCTGGCTGTCGGGACAGTCACCGGGCCCTAACCTCTGTCCGGTCAGGGCCGCAAACGACGCCGCCAAATCCGCCTGACTGACGAGCGCCTGCGACACGCCGGGCTTGACTTTGCCGGGCCAACAAACAATGAACGGCACCCGCGTCCCGCCGTCGAAAATGCTGTATTTGCCCGCGCGCAGCGGCCCAGCCGGTTTGTGATTGCCCAGCAGTTGGTTGGCTTGGTCGTTGTAGCCGTCGTCCAGCACCGGGCCGTTGTCGCTGCTCAGAATCACCAGCGTGTTGTCCGTCAACTGGAGACGATCAAGGGTTTTGAGAATCTGGCCCACCGCCCAGTCAAACTCCGCCAACTCATCGCCGCGCGGCCCCATGCCCGTCTGGCGCACGAAGCGGTGATTGGGCACCCGCGGCACGTGTATGTCGTGCGAGGCGTAGTAAAGGAGAAAGGGGTGATCTTTCTCCCTTTGAATGAAATCGACGGCGTGTTTCGCCAGCACCTCTTCAATTTCATCGTCCTTCCAGAGTGCCGACTTGCCGCCGGTCATGTAGCCGATACGGCCAATGCCGTTGATGACGGCATTGTTGTGACCGGCGCTTGAAGTCATCACCAATT
>JBJKSV010000830.1:0-8658 GCA_046703605.1 Limisphaerales bacterium | reverse complement strand
ATGTCATGCTGCCGGGCCTGGATGGATTCGAAGTGCTGAAGGAGATTCGGCGCTCCAGCGATGTGCCTGTGCTGATGCTCACCGCCCGCGGCGACGAATCCGACCGAATCGTCGGATTGGAAATCGGGGCGGACGATTATCTGCCGAAGACCTTTTCGCCACGAGAACTGCTGGCGCGCCTGCGCGCAGTGACGAGACGGACGCAACGTTCGCCTGCCAAAGATAGTTCGGCCCCTGAGCCAGACGTGGTTGTAGGCCGGTTGCGCATCAACCCCAACATTCGAGCGGTGATTTTAGAAGAACAACCTTTAGAGGTGACGCCGGTCGAATTTGATTTGTTGACCGCTTTGGCCCGGGGCAAAGGCCGGATTAAAACACGCGAGCAACTCTTGGACGAGATCCGGGGCCGTGATTATGATGTATTCGACCGTTCGATCGACGTCCACATCGCCTCCCTGCGCAAGCGCCTGGGCGACGATGCTAAGGCGCCGCGCTACATCCGCACGATCCGCACGGCCGGATACATGCTCATCGACCCCGAGGCGGCATGAAGATTCGCTTTCCTTTGGTGGCCCAGATACTGCTCTGGTGTGTTCTCAACCTGGTTTTCCTGGGAGCACTCTTCTACGTCTTCTTTAGAACTCAGGGTTTCGGGCTGAGTTCCTTTTTGAAAGGGCGTGCTGGCGAGCGCGTGCAAGCGGTCGGCGACGTCCTGGTCGATCAGATGCGCTCCACCAATCCCACCAACTGGACCGGCCTGCTGGCGCGTTTCAGCAGCGCGTATCATGTGCAATTCTGCCTCTTTTCCGGCCATGCCCGCCAAATCGCCGGACCGACCACAGCTTTGCCCCCGAAAGTAGTGGAAGGAATTCGCGGCCTCTTTGGACCGTGGCAGCCCGAGTACCCGAGCCGCCCCAAAGCCTTTGTACATACCTTTCATCCCAGCGGGGCCCTAATACACACCTTCCATCCCAGCCGGTATTGGGTCTTGGTGCGGCTGCCGGCCAACGGGTTTGCACAGCCTCCAGATTCTGGCCTTCGGGGCGGGCTGGTCCTGGCGGCCACGTCCAATACGATCAGCGGGGGAGGATTGTTTTTCGACTTCATTCCGTGGATTAAGGTGGGCTTTGGCGCGCTGCTCGTCTCCCTTGTGTTCTGGTTCCCTTGGGTGCGCAGCATCACCCGGTCGATTTCCAAAATCACCGCCGCTACCGAACAAATCGCCGAGGGCCGGTTTGACGTGCGGATCCGCACGCGTCGTTCTGACGAATTGGGATCGCTGGGCCATTCGATTAATCAAATGGCCGAGCGGCTTGCCGGGTTGGTGCAGGGCCAGAAACGGTTCCTAAGCGATGTCGCCCACGAGCTGTGTTCACCATTGGCCCGCGCCCAAATGGCTTTGAGCCTTTTGGAGCAGCGCGCCAGCTCCCCTGACCCGTTGCGTCTGGAGGATTTGGCCGAAGAAATCCGCCAGATGGCCGACTTGGTGAACGAGTTGCTCTCCTTCTCGAAAGCCAGTCTCAAGCGGCTGGACCTCGAACTGACACCGGTGTGCGTTTCAGACCTCGTCGAGAGAGCTATCCGACGCGAGGCGTCCGAATCGCCGCTGGTGAAGAATGAAGTTGACCCGAATCTGCGCGTTCTGGCCGAGCCGGAATTGCTTTACCGGGCGTTGGCCAACGTGCTGCGCAATGCCGTGCGTTATGCCGGCCCGGCGGGTGCCGTCTCCGTTAGCGCCGAATGCGACGGGGCTACCGCGACGGTGCGGGTGGCGGATTGCGGCCCTGGCGTGCCCGAAGAGGCCCTGGACAGAATCTTCGATCCGTTCTATCGCGTCGAAGGCTCCCGCAGCCGGGAGAGCGGTGGTAGCGGATTGGGTTTGGCTATCGTGAAAACCTGCATCGAAGCGTGCCGCGGCAAAGTGAGAGCTAAGAATCGCGTCCCTTCCGGACTTGAAGTCAATCTGCGCTTGCAGGTTGCAGAGCGCGGCCTACCCGTGATCTCACCTTTAAACGCTACACCAAGGCCGTGACAGGCAGATCGGCGATGGACGCATGCTGCTCCGCTGCATGATTGCCAGACCGACGCAATTACCTCATGCTGGAGGTCCTATGAAACCGACTGGATCGCTGCTGATTTGGGCATTTCTCACCGCCTGGTCATACTCTGGCCCAGCGGCTTTACCGCAGAAGCGTTTGTCTCGGCCGCCCCCGCGAGCACGACACTTGGCGGTCGCACAAGCCGGCTGGGACCAAGAAGCAGTCGCGCGATACCTGGACCAACGAATGGATTCATGGGCCACCAGGGCAAAGAAGCTGCGTACTGGCCAAGCCGAAGTCGCCTGTGTTTCCTGCCATACCGTGCTTCCGTATTGCCTGGCGCGCCCGGCGCTGCGCAAAGCGGCCGGCCAGGCCACGCCAACGCCACAGGAGAGCAAGGTCCTCGATGGAATTGTTCGCCGGGTGAAAGCGTATGGCAGGCGGGAACCGCTCTACAAGAGCGAGAACAGCCAATCGCGGGGCACTGAGGCGGTTTTGGACCTGCTCATTCTGGCGCGGGAGGATGCCCGGCAGAAGCGCCTCGTGGCCAATGAGCCGGTCCGTGAGGCGCTGGATGAGCTTTGGAAGGAGCAGCGCCCGGACGGGGCTTGGGCGTGGCTAGACTTCGGGCTTGAGCCCTACGAGGAGGCGGACAGTGTTTATTACGGGGCGGCATTGGCTGCCTGGGCGATAGGGAACATCCCCGGCTACGCGGGAAGCTTAGACCAAGGCGCCTCGGACCACATTGAAAGGCTGCGCGCCTATCTCAATCGGGAATACCCCGCTCAAAACCTCTACAACAAAACGTGGATGCTTCTGGCATCCTGCCGGTTGAGCGGTCTGCTGACGCACCGCCAAGAGCAGGCGCTGATAGCGGAATTGCAGCGGCGGCAAAACGCCGATGGCGGCTGGTCCCTCTATCGCCTCGGGCCATGGACCTGGTCCAAATCAACCGTCCCATCCGGGCCGCCTGGCAAGCCCGAGGTGTCGCTGTTGTCTGATTCCGACGGCTACGCCACCGGGCTTGTGGTTTATGCGCTCCGGCAGGTTGGATCGCCAACCAGCCATCCTGCGCTGAAGAGGGCCGTTGAATGGCTGAAGGCCAATCAGCGCGAATGGCGGATCGGTCAATACCACTGGAGGTGCTGGCGGGCGTATTCGCTCAATCATGCCCAGGAACAAGCCCAATTCTGGGAGGGTATGTTCATGTCCGATGGCGCGACGGGTTTCGCGGCCCTGGCTCTGCTGCCTCCAGACTGAGGCGCCGCAGGGGGCTGTACTCCCACTCGACCGCCTCAAAAGGCGTTAGACCGTCAGCCGGCGATCTCTGGGAACGACCCGCCAACGGGTGTCGAGGTCTCCGTGATAGATGACGAGGGCTTCTGCATGCATTGCAACGGTGGGGCAGACGTGGCAAGGGACACCCTGAAGGCAGTCGCCAACCCGGAAATCACTGCTCTGTTGCATTTCGATGACCAAGTGCTCTTCGTTATGAACGGCCCGCCAGTGCCTCCCCCCATTGGCATTGAATTGAGGGGGATTCCCTGTCTCTTGCTCATGTTCTTACTCCTGCTCTCTAAGCTGCTCTGGCGGGGCAGGATCAAGAGTAAGATGGGGGTAGCTCCTTTGCTTAATTCAATGCCAGAGGTGCCCCGCTCAGGTGAGTTTCCGACTACAGGTTCTGTGCGCAAATTGTTCATTTGCCCCAGGGCGGCTGAGGGATAACCTCGGAGCTGAATGGCTAAAAGAGTATTCCAGGAACTGTTCTGCCGCCGCTTCGACTGCCCGCCCTCTGAGTATGAGGAACGGGCATTCCGGGAGTGTCTGTATGCGCACGCCAAGCTGCTGGCGCCGCTTCTGCGAAAGATGAATGCCGGACTGTTCAAACCGGATCTGAGCTTCCTGCACTACCTGGGCGAGGCGACGGACCTGCGCGAAGTGCGGGCGAACATGGCGGATTTCGAGGATGCCAACTCAAGAAGGGGAGGCTTCTGGCGGAGGAGCCTGAGGATTCGCGTATCGGGCCGGAAGGCGGGGCGGCTGGCGCGAGAGCTTTTTGCTCGTGGCCGCGGGAGGCCGGCTTGACACTGTTGTTCGGCAACGTCCTGACTTGGCTCTGCCCGCTATTCCTTTTCTTCGTCCTGGACAGGCTGTTTATCCTCTCCGAGGAACAGAAAACGGCGGAGAGCTTCGGGAACGACTATTTCGAGTATGAGCGCAGTGTGCGGCATTGGTTGTGAGGCCGGGGAGCAAATTGCTTACTTGTCTCGCTTGGGTGAGCGGTGATCCGTCGCCGAGGCGCTCACCAGCGTGACCAGTTCCAAGGGCACAATCCTGAAAGTCACATTGCCGCCTCTCATGAATATCGTCGCCTGTTCAGCATCCTGCGCCGTCGAGCTTGATCGGTACAATCTGAAAGCAACGGCGCCCGCATTCGCGAGTTCCGCCACGTGGTAGGTAATGTTGTAGATTGCCGCCGGCTGATAATTGGCATTGCCCGGAGGATTCTCGCTGAGCGAATCCGGCTCGCCGGTCAGATTGACGATGTTCAAACCCCAGGAACCGTCGGTATTCCGACCGGCAGCCCCGATGATCGCCGGCTTGTCGCCATAGGTGAAACACATTGTTCGATACCGGTCCTCGCGGGTGTCACTGCTCGTGGATCGGCGAAGCACACAGCCATCTTGGAATCCGCGCCGCAACTGCCTGTAATAGTAATACACAAGAAACGGTTGATGTTCGCCGGTCCTTGGGTCATAGCCCATGATCCGCGTGGCGTTGTCGCCGGAGTCGTATTCGAGGTAACCCAGAAAATGCAGCCACACGTTGGCGCCGAAATTAAGGTCATTGCAGACATGGGCGGCAAAATACGCCGCCAGTTCCTCCGCGTTGCCGCCCTTGGGGCCGGTGCCCTCGGGACCGTTGGCGTCCCCCTCGGTTTGCCACAATTCCTTGCCGGGAACATGGCAAAGGTCGTAGCACGCCGGGGTAAGAGACATATTGGCGGAATGGACGGCAAAAGCTGCCAGGTCGGCGAGCGCCACCGGATCGTCTTTGATGTTCTGGATGTAGTTCATGCCAGTGCGATCAACATTAGGACATTCCGGCGAGATGATTTTCACATCCTCAAGCCCCCGCTTGTCCAGTTCCCTCCGAAAAGCCTTTACGAGCGCTGCGGCATTGCTGGGCCGATACAGATATGGAGTAACGCCATTGGGTTCATTGCAGGTGGCGGCGTACTGGAAAACCATGCCGTTCGCTTTGCAGTAGGCGATCATCTGCGCCTGGTGGGCCGCGTAGGACTCAAGACCTTCCCTGGTGGGATGCCCGGCGACGCTATACCCGTTGGCACCGTAGAGCCAAATCATATTAGGCTGGACCGAGTTGATGTCATCGTAGAGCCTCTTGTAGCCGGACACCATTCGGGCCCCATTGCCGGCCCAGCGCGGGTCAGCCCACAGTTTGCAGACCCGGAAACCGAGCCCGCCGTTGCCCCAAATCATCCGCGCCATATCCAGACGGCTGTTCAAGGGCAATCTTGCATAATTGCGCGGCACTGCTTCTGTCGCGCCCATGCCAATCAGGGTTTGTTGCGCACCCGAAACCGCGGTGATGGTCATATTGGAAACGGGCTGGCCATAAACCGACATCCCAATCCCGGAAGACACCACCAGCAGCCCCATAAGGGCATGGAAAAACCTGATTTCAGTGGATTCTCTCATTGAAGGGTTCCTCTCTCCTATCACGCCGACTTTCGGCCCGTGCCGCAGGCTTGGCCGGCGAGTTCGCTGGCCATGAGCGTTTTCCACAACAGCTCTTTTCACCCCCACAGAAAACCAAACCTCTCTCCTCGTTCCAATTCAAAACGGTCGAGGAACCAGCGATAACAGGGGCCCACCGTGTGCTCCATGAAGTCACCAACGACACCGTTCTTTCTCCTTGATCAGGCGCCGGGAGGTCGTCGCGTGTTGGGACGAGAAGCCCAACCTCCAGGCGCTGGAGCGGCCCCACCAACTGATGCGGCGCGGGCGCGATCAATGCTCCAGGTGCCAGGTTCTCTTCGAAGTTCCAGTTGATCTCCGCAACCCCCTCAGCTCTTGAATGGTGGAACGCTCGGCCTGGAAGTGGGCGTAGGTTGAAAACCGACCGCCGCGCCCAAGCAAAGTCAAACTGTGAAATTGTGAAAGCGCGTTTCGCTTGCCAGGTCGTCTAATCGTCTCAAGGCCGATTCACGGTTTCCCTGTCGGCACCACGTCGCTTTACACAGCTCTCCCCAATTTGGACGCGCGAAACTCGAAACCGAATTGGGCCACTCAATTCACGGCATGACTCGCCAAGTAAATTCACTGGCAGACAAACCGAGCGGTGCTCCGTGTCTCGTCAGGAAATGCTCGCTGAGGGGCCGCAGACCAGCCCGGTCCACGGTTCATTGCCGCACGACAAAGCCAGCGCTTACAGCGTCCAACGGGACCGACACGGTAGTCAATGTGGTTCTGAACCCCTCCGCGCGCGGATTGCAGATCGGGTGGCCCCGCCTCCAGGAGCGGCTACGGCTTGTGGCCAAACCCAATCCCGCCCACCGCACATGCCGCTCGGTGGCAGTCGTCTCGTCTGAGGTGCCGGTCTCGCGTCTCCAGCTTCGTCCAGTCCGTTCTCACCGACCGAATAGACCGTAAAGGATCTATGCCCGTTGGGATGATATCGCAAAGGGTGGCCGTCCATAAGGTCCTCGGGCGTCTCCGGCAGGAACTCCGGCACCAATGATGCGAGGCGAGCAGGCAGTTGCCCGTGCCGCAATCTGTAACGTTTGAGTGCTACTGCCCCAATAACCATCTCACGCGAGGTCAGCTTCTTCATTGCGAGAAACCACGCGTAGGAAAAATCCGGGAAGGGATAGGCAGAGGCAATCAGGCGCGGGTCACCGATAAGTCCAGAGCACTGGTCGGCAAACGGGAGCACCCTGTAGAACCGCCAGGCTGCTCTCGGCGGGCGGTATCCTTGGTAAAGGGCCTCCATTTGCTCTTTCGAGAATCTGCGTCGAGGCGGCGAGCCAGCCATTCCTGCGGCTGGACAACGACACGGACCAAGCCGGGCTTCACGGAAGCCTCAATACCATGGCGGATGGCGTTTTCCACCAGCGGCTGTAAGAGCAGCGCCGGAACCAAGTAGTCTAAGGTCTCTGATGGGATCACCTCCTCGTAACGCAGGCGGTCGCCCACGCGGGTTTGCTGGATTTCAACGGCAACCGCTTAGCATGAGACCATCCCAACAGGCATTTGCTATGAGGCTCTTCAGGGCGGGCGATTCCAGAACATGCTCAACCGTCACCGTCCAGCGGACGGACGGCCGTGGACGTTCTGCGACTCGCTCTTGCCCAGACTCACAGCCTCCATTGTGGGGGAGTCGGCGATTGTTGTCTGTCAGTTGGAGTACGATTCGTGATGTACGCAAAAACATTACACGCGGGGAACCAACGCCGGAGCAAACCGGAAGCCTCGTGCCCTGGTCGAACCGGGCTGGAACCTGCGCCTCTATAAGCGTATTGGCGATATCGCCCTGTTCCTGACAGGTATCTATCCCGACCATGCGGGTCTACGGGTCCAAGAGCGGCGCAACCGAACTGCACTGGGGCGCACTTTGCCGGATTACGAGCGGGCGGGCCGGCATTTCTATTCGGCGGCGGCACGCGAACCGGAGCCGCCCCGGACGGCGGCTGTCTTCCAGGCTCTTGCAAAGGAATTCAACCTGGCGCGGGCGGCTTTGAACATGCTCAGTGACCGTTATCTCGACCTGTTGCGAGCGCGCTACGGGGTTGAAGGCAGAGGTGTTCTGAAGTCCGACCCGGGGAGCATTACCCGACCAGAGGAGCGGCCATTGCCCTTCGAAGTTATCTCACCGAGGCGGGGTCGAGTCTGCATTGGAAGCGATTTGGCCGGCTTACCCAGATGTGGCGGTAGAACGATAAAGCCGTGCGGCACTTGCTCGGCCTCCACCCAATCGCCGCCAGTATGACACGCCCGTAGAAGATCCAGCATCCCCCACCTTCCTGGAATCCGGCCGGCCAATCCAAAACCTCGAACTGTTCCATCTGGCTCAAGGGTCTTGCTGGAGGTGCTTGAGGACGGCTTCGGTGCGGTTATGGACGTGGAGCTTGGCGTAGATGTTACTCAGGTGGCGGCGGACCGTTTCGACGCCGATGCCCAAGGCATCGGCAATTTCCTTGTAGAGAAAACCCCTGGCCAAATGAGTGAGGACTTCGCGCTCGCGGCCGGTCAAGACTTCGGTTTCGTGTTTGGCAGGACCGCGCTGGTGGAAGTACTGGACCACCTTGCGCGCGATGTGCGGGGACATCGGGGAGCCGCCTTCGTGGGCTTCGCGGATGGCTTCGAGTAGCTTGTCGGGGGCAGTGCGCTTGATGATATAGCCGCTGGCGCCTTCAGTCAGAGCGCGGAAGACCAGGTCGCTGTCGTCATAGACCGTGAGCATCAGGATCTGGACGGAGGGTAGTTTGGCCTTGAGTTTGGCCACGCAGTCGATGCCGCTCATGTTAGGGAGGTTGATGTCCATGAGGACGACATCAGGTTTCTCGGCGGGGATGGCGCTGAGGGCTTCCTCGGCA
>JBJKSV010000829.1:0-6112 GCA_046703605.1 Limisphaerales bacterium | reverse complement strand
CATCAGCAGAATGACATTCGTTCCGCCTTCGGGCGCTGAATCGACCGTGGAGGTTAAAGCGGCCTCAACCCGGCTGGGGCCAAGAATGAAGTTGCAGTGGGAGGGTGCAGGCATGACCAGCGGGGCCGTCGCGGGCAACACGTTTACGATGGAGAACGAGGGCATGGTGTTCGTTTACAGGAAGTGACTTGCGGCCGATATCGGCGCTTTCGAGTATGGGGTGCCCTTATTAACGGTGCTTGCCAATCCAGGCGCCGGTCTGGATATCCTGGCCGAGAGCCTCCAGGGCACCTCCCGCCGCCTGATCGAGAGCACCAACCTCATCGACTGGATGCCGATGGCCACCAACCTGATCACCTCGAACGGAACCGCTTTGTTCCATCAGGATCGGGTCGGTCCCGCGCGCTTCTTCAGGGTTGCGGTTCCATGACGTTCGTGACGAATTTCGTTCCGCCCGGTCTATACAGGCATGAAAAGGACTACTGGGGTGGCATCGGCGGCGCTCTTGTGCATGGCTCTCTCTGTTTACGCGGCGGACCGATCCGCCGGACCGGCGACGAGCGCAGCGGCTGTGATTGAAAGACATCTTCAGGCGATTGGAGGCAAAGATCGCCTGGAAGGTTTGAAGTCCCAGCGCCTGAAGATTGACGCCCAGGAAGGCCAACACTCCTTTTCCGCCGAGTTCAGCGTTAAGGACGGCGGAAAATATCTGTTCAGGGCCTTCATTCCCAGCGGATTCACCGTCCGCCACGGGTATGACGGCCAGGGACATTGGTGGCGTGAGGACCCGGACGGGGTTCGCGAGATCACGGACCGCAATGATCAGCGCGGGCTTCGAGAGATGATGCTGGCCCTGAGCGCCGGGGGCGTTCTGGACCTGATGAAGTCGGGGCCGCAACTCTTGCTTGGCGGAGTAGAGCGGGCAGGCGCACGCGAGTGCCAAGTGGTCGAACTCAAGAAAGAACCCAACCCGCCCTGGAAGCTCCTCTTCGACACGGCCTCGGGCCGGTTGGTCCAACTCGGAAACACTCGGCTGGAAGACTACCGTCCCGAGCAAGGCATCCTGCTGCCGCACCGGATCAGCAGCGGTGACGGCTTGCTGTTGAAAATAACGGCTGTCGAGTTCAACGTCACCTTGGCGGACAAGGAATTCGCCATCCCGCCAGGGTCGGCGCCGGGCGGAAAGCCAGCGACCGGGCCTGGGATGTACTCAACCAGCCTCAATCCTCGCGGGCAGCTTGGAATCGTGCGCCAGCCCGAGCCGGCCACGTTCAAGAGGACGCCTTCATCTCTTCCTGCCTTCAACGCCGAGAGCCAGAATCCTTTCGAGGTCGATCTCCGAGGCGCCGACCTTTCGGGGATGGCTGTCGAGGACCGCCTCACGGATTTGCTGCATGCCGTTTTCGACAGCCGGACTGTCTGGCCGGCGAAGCTGCCGGAGGGATTCAACCCGCAACAAATCCTCGAGCGCGCAAAGAATCCGGGCCTGGGCCTCAGGGCGTTGCATGAAAGGGGTGTAACTGGGAAGGGAGTCGGCATCGCGATTATCGACCAGACGCTCCTCGTCAACCATTGCGAGTACAAGGACCATCTCCGCAGTTATGAGGAGATCCACTCGTCGGCCGGCGCACCCGCGCAGATGCACGGCCCGGCGGTTGCCTCCATCGCGGTCGGCAAGACCCTGGGAGTCGCACCCGGCGCCGACCTGTATTACATCGCCGAGACGCACGGCGCAATGCATCGAGGCGAATTCGAATCGGACTTCACCTGGCTGGCCCAGTCAATCGAGCGCATCCTCGAGATCAACCGTTCCCTCCCGAAGGAGCACAAGATCCGCGTGATCTCCATCTCGGTCGGCTGGAGCCCCGGCGAGAAGGGTTGCGCCGAAGCCGACGCCGCCGTGGAAAAGGCCAAGGCGGACGGAGTCTTCGTCATTTCCACCGCCCTGGAGCGCACCTACCACCTGGCCTTCCACGGCCTGGGACGCTTGCCCGATGCCAACCCGGAACTGGCGTCCTCCTACGGTATCGGAAGCTGGTGGGCCAAAAGCTTCTATAGCGGGCGGTGGCGCTTCCAACCCGGTCAACGCCTCCTGGTGCCTATGGATGCCCGGACTACCGCCAGCCCCACCGCCGAAAAAGTCTACGCCTATTATCCAACCGGAGGCTGGAGATGGTGCGTTCGGTACCTGGCGGCCGTATATGCGCTGAGCTGTCAGGTCCATCCCGCCATCACTCCGGAACTCTTTTGGCAAACGGCCCTCAAAACCGGACAAACCATTCCCATCGAACACGAAGGCAAATCCTACCAACTGGGCACCGTCGTAAATCCCTCGGCACTGATCGAGGCCGTTGCGAAATTTTAGCGTTCTCGAACCTTGAAACCTGTTGCGATCCGGTATTTGGAAGAGTCTGGACAAAGGCTTGCACAATCTTGGCGAAACATTAACTTGGTGGTTGGAAATCCATAGATCACGCGAATGAAAATCAGGGGCCGCCTCACTGGAGGCAGCCGGCTCACACGGCTCCGGATGTGGCGTAGGATTTGCTGTGGGACCCAGCAAAGGGTTGAAGCCTATCAGCCCGTAAAGGACGACCAACGATGGAGACAAGAGAAAGCGAAGATTATCAGCTAATTGGCCCAACCAGAAACCAGACGAGGACGAATCACCCTCCCAAATTCCAACGAACCGCGCTGGCCGCTCTCTTGCTTGCCGGCGCGGCCGCCACCATACCCTGCGTGCGCGCTCAAGCGCCTCCGGCCGCCCTCAATATCCAGCCGGCCTCCACCAACCAGGTCCAACTCTGGTGGCAACCCCAGTCAGGCTTCGAGGAGCTGGAGAGCCGCGCCGGCCTGACCTCTACCAACGGCTGGGAGGCGGTCACGAATGCGCCCTTCTTTAGCCCGCCGTCCTATTCAGTGTACGAAGGGGCCACCAATGCCTTGGCGTTCTTCCGGTTGGTCAACGGCCCCCAACCCCAGCCGCCACCCGCGCCCTTGGCGGACCCGCAGACGCTCGCCCCGGCGCCGCCGCCGAACGGGCTGGAATCCTTGGCCGGCGCCACGGCGTTTCTCTACACCGGCGCCAACGCGATCCAGTTTGGCGTGACCAATGGAACAATTGCGGTGGATCGCGCGGCCGTGCTCCGGGGACGGGTATTGAATCGGGATGGTTCTCCCCTGGCCGGGGTCCACGTAGCCGTTTGGGACCACCCGGAATTGGGCTACACCTACTCCCGGGCCGACGGAATGTATGATCTGGCGGTTAATGGCGGCGGGGTGCTGACGCTCGATTTCCAACTGGCGGGTTACGAGAGCGTGCAGCGGCAGGCGCAGGCCACAAAGCTCGCGTTTGGGCCAGTGCCCGACGTCGTGATGATGCCGCTGGACCCGGTTTCCACGGTAGTGCAGTTTGGTAGCAACGCGCCCGCCCAATGGGCGGCCAGCAGCACGCAGACGGACTCAAACGGCACCCGTTCGGCCCAGGTATTCATCCCGGCGGGCACGGAAGCCGCGCTGGTGATGCCCGACGGCAGCACACAAGGAGTGAGCCGTTTGACGCTGCGCGCCACCGAATCCACCGTGGGCGCCAATGGCCCGGACGCCATGCCGGCCCAACTGCCACCCTCCAGCGCCTACACCTATTGTGTGGGATTGACTGCCGATGAAGCGATAGCCGCGGGGGCAACGCGCGTGGTCTTCAACCCGCCCTTGCACGATTACGTGGACAATTTTTTGGGCTTTGCCGTGGGCACACTGGTTCCCAACGGCTATTACGACCGCTCGCGGGCCTGTTGGGTGCCGGCGGACAACGGCATTGTCATGCAGATCCTGGGTGTCACCAACGGGCTGGCGCAGGTGGATCTCGACGGCGACGGCGTGGCCGAAGGCGCCGCCACCTTGGCGGCCAACCAGTTCACAGACAACGAACTGGCATTTCTGGCCAGCGAATATCCCGTGGGCGCGATCCTCTGGCGGATGCCCACTCCGCACTTCAGCTTTGGTGATTACAACTTTGCGATACGGGTGCGCCCCCTGGTTCCGGACCGCTTCGGTCACAAACCCACGGAACCGGACGACAGCGCCGATAATTACGGCACGCTTCGTACAGCTCAGCAGGTCTTTGAGGAAACCATCCCGGTGGCGGGCGCGCCTTTTGATTTGCGTTATTCCAGCGCTCGCGTGCCGGATTATCGAGTCAATGCGCAATTCACGTTCCAGGTCTATGGAACCGACCCGTTTGCCAATGCCGTTTATCCCTCCGCGGAAATCTTTCAGGACGCCGGCGGCGTCCTGAGCGGTCCGGCGCTTGTGGGGCCGCAGGGCTCGGCAACCTACCATACCGTGAAGTGGGACGGCAGTTGGGCCTACGGAAAGGAATGGCCCGGGGCCGAAACCATCCAGGCGGAAGCGGATATTTATTACGTTCCCGCATCAATGTACCGCGGCTATGCCACCGTCAACGCCAATTACCTTGATCAACTGATCACCGCCGACCCAGACTACGTTCCGCGGCTTTTCAACCTCCCCCTGATGACCTGTTCTGGCTGTGGCGGCGGCGCTATTAGGCAGTCGTATGACCCGTATGAGGCATTTTTGGCGCCGCGACTGCACCACAGCCTGACGATCCCCGACGAGCGCAAGCTCGGCCTGGGTGGCTGGAGTCTCACGCCGCTGCACCGCTACGATCCGGCCGGCAGGATTTTGTATCTTGGTGACGGAACCCTCCGGAAGAACGCCAGCGAAATCCAGGTCGTCTATCAGGACAACCATGATCCCTATGCCCATATCGCGAGCGTGGCGCCAGTCTCGGATGGCTCGTGCTACTTCGTGCTGGACAACGGAGGGAGCCAATACTCACAGATTCTCCGCTGGTACCCGAACGGAGCAATTGAAAACGTGACGGCCCCGGCTTTCACGACGACTCCGGGCCAGACCTTGAGCAACGCCTTCGATGGCGTGCTTGGAATTTTGGATGATACGACTGGCGGCTTTCATCAATCGCGGACAGATGGCGGCTTTCCAGCGTCATCTGTGAGAATCGGTCAGATCGGCGAAGTGGCCGCCGCCCCGGACAACACCGTTTATTTCACGGCCGGTTCCACGACGGTTTGGCACATCGACCAGCAAGGACTGCTTCACGTGGTCCTCGGCCCACTGCAATCAGGATATAACCAGAACACCCCACACAGCCCCTGGCCCGACGGCACCGTCGCCACCAACGCCTGGGCCATCGAGGGCTCCGGCGGTGCCCTCCACATCGCCGTGGGTCCGGATGATTCCCTTTATTATACGTCTCTGCCCGGGAATAACAACTCCTCCGTGTATGGCATGATTCGGAAGGTGGCAACCGACGGGCGGATCTATGCCGTCGCCGGCGCTGGCGGGCCGGAACCAGGAATTTTCCACCCCGACTTGGGGTTTGGAACCAATGCCGCCAGCGCGGAGTTGAACCAACCGCAGGCCCTGGCAGTAGGAAATGATGGCACCGTCTATGCCATCAGCGGATCGGACGAGACCGGCAACCCGAACGGGTTCATTTACCGAATCACGCCGGCCGGGCTGTTGACCGGCGGTGTGCTGCGCGGCGTGCCCACTTCGTGGGCGGGGACGAATGCTAACGAATTGACCATTTATGGAGTGCGGGAAGAGGACGACGGCGCGGTGGCGACCGAGGCGGGCCTGACCAATTTCCAGAACGTCTTTCCCGGTTCGGGATTGTCGGTGGGGGCCGACGGGAGTGTCTATTTCACGGCACCAACATCCTACTATGGCGGGTCAACGTATTTCCTCTGGCAGGTGACGCCGCAAGGCTTCGTGCGCCGCGCGGCGGGCCTCTGGGGGGGCGGTTCGGAGGGGCCGGCACGGAATGTCTTCCTGGGCGACCTCAGCGACACGGGAAGCCTCTGGCCACCGACGGCGAAGGCAGGTCCCGACGGCTCGATCTTTATCGGCGTGAGGCGCCCCCCCACTTCAGGCGGCCCATACGCCGCCCAACTGTTGCGCGTTTCTCCGGAATTGCCCGGCTTTACTGGAGGTGAGACCGTCATCGCATCTCAGGACGGCTCCGAACTCTACTTCTTTGACAACCAAGGCCATCATTTGCGCACCG
>JBJKSV010000828.1:0-10680 GCA_046703605.1 Limisphaerales bacterium | reverse complement strand
TCAACCAGGCCCAGCTCCGGAGCGATACGCGGTGCCGTCCGGCTTTTCACCCTTCAAACCCAAACGTCATCTATGCCTCCTCGGAAGGCCAACTCCGGGTAAGCCATGATCGAGGCCATACCTTCATGCCAATAGGAAACCTCAAGGCGCCGCTCCAGGGTGAGATCGCCATCAACCCGTCCAATCCGCGCATCCTCCTGGCTGGCACCGCCAATGGCCGATGCTGGCTCTCCACCGATGCCGGTGTTTCCTGGACGATCTGCCGCGGTCCGGAAGGCCGGGTTCTCGGATTCCATTTTGACGCCACCCGCCAGGGCCGGACAATGTTCGCCGCCACGGACCGGGGCATTTGGCGCTCGGACGATGCCGGCAAGACCTGGCAAGAGAAGACCCGCGGCTTGCCTTGGATGCAAATCCAGGGTTTTGCGGGGGGTTCAGACGCCCCCGGCAACCTTGTGGTTCTCTACTGCACGATTCGCAGCAAGGAGCAGAACGGCACGTTTGAGGGAGGCGTCTATACATCCCGAGATCGGGGCGACACTTGGGAGTCGGCAATGGGCCAGGGCCTCAACACCGAAACCAAGCCGGCGGACCAATACTATTACGGCCCCATTTCCCAATACGAACAGATCCTCACCACCGATGCCAAACCCCTCACCGTCTATGTGATGAACACCAGCACCGGGTTCTTCCCCCCGCATTCCGATACGGTCTATCGCAGCGATGATGGCGGGAAAACCTGGCGCGCCACTTATTTCATGGACCCGCGCTTCAAGCGCTACAACGTCGAACCGGATTACGTCACCGCGACCACCGGCCAATCCTTCAAGGGCGGCGAGACGCCGTTCGGCGCGGCCATCTGCAACTCCGATCCCAACTGGCTCATCCTCGTTCGAAACGAGGTCCACGTGACCCATGACGGCGGCATGACTTGGCTGGCGGGCCACACGCGCCCCGCTCCCGGACAACAGCCAGGCCCGGACAGCGCCTGGGTCTGCAACGGCCTGGTCGTCACCACCACCTGGCACTATTACGTGGACCCCTTCGAACCCAACCGCCATTACATCGCCTACACCGACCTGGGAATGGCGCGCTCGCTCGACGCCGGAAAGAGCTGGATCTGGTGGGATAGGAAGGGCTGGGCGCCATGGCGCAACACCTGTTATGAAATGGCGTTTGACCCCGCCATCCCAGGCAAAATCTGGGGCGCGTTTTCTGACGTCCACGACATCCCTAATGACAACATCATTTCCGACCGCCACCGCCATGATCTCCCGGGCGGAGTCTGCCTCTCGGTGGATTTCGCCGCCTCCTGGAAACCGGAGAACCGTGGCATCCCGCCCAACCCAGTGACCTCCATTGTGCTCGACCCCAACTCGCCCAAGAACGCGCGCACGCTCTATGCCGGCGTCTTTGGCGCCGGTGTCTATAAATCCACGGATGACGGCCACACCTGGACGTTGAAGAAAGATGGCCTCGGTTCGCCCGACAACATGCGCGTCTCTCGCGTATTTCTCCACCGCGACGGCACGCTCTTCGCCATGATCTGCGCCCGCCGCGCCCATCGTGGCGGCCCTCTGCTGCCCGATGGCGTGGGGCTGTACCGCTCCAGGGACGGGGCGGAAACCTGGCAAAAGATCAATCCCTCTGATCCCTGGCTCTACCCGAAGGATTTCTCGGTCGATCCCAAGGACAGCCGGCGAAT
The DNA here is from genome assembly GCA_046703605.1 of Limisphaerales bacterium. GTDB lineage: Bacteria > Verrucomicrobiota > Verrucomicrobiia > Limisphaerales > UBA8199 > JAJYHY01. Next base: position 8,975 of record JBJKSV010000828.1, on the reverse strand, counting down.
CCTGGTGGGTGTCTGTGATGCCGGCCATGGAGATCAGTCCGGTGGACTCTACCTAACTGAAGACGGCGGAAAGACCTGGAGACGAATCGGCAGGAAAGGCCCGCAGACTTTCGGTGGCTATTTTCATCCCAGGCTCGGCTGGATCTATATGACCCTGACGGAAGGCGCGCCCGGCGCGGGCCTGTGGCTTTCACGCGACATGGGCAAGACCTGGCTGCCCTTCAAAGGCTTGCCCTTTGCAAACATCCAGCGCGTCGAGTTTGACCCCCACGACGACGCCCGCCTGCGTGTCACCACCTTCGGCGGCAGCGTCTGGTTCGGCCCCCAAACACCGCAGGATCAGAAAGGCATCAAATGAGGGGAAACAAAGCGTCGCCCCATAGCTCGGTTCCCTTCACCCCCCGCGTGTCATTAGGCAGCGGCCCGCCTGAGATCTCTCCTCCAGGCTTTTTGCGCATATTTGCGGGCCTCCCTCGCCCCACGCAACAGACAGTCCGAGCTCAAATCGCAATCAAGTCTGGGCCAGTACACCGAGGAATGGCAAATCTCAAACTGGGCCCGTTCGGCTGCCGTGGCGAGCATGAGTGTAGGGTAAAAAGCCAAAGGTACACTCACCGAGCGGCCACCTTCGAGATCGAAAGTCAGCCGGGTGCCGGTGACATGGACCCCGGCAATCCCGGGCGGCGGAGTATTATTCTGTCTCATTCCAGGCTTCGATAAGCTCGCTTTCATGCTGCTCGAGGATTTTAATAATCTGCCGCAGTTCGGCCCCACGAAAGCCTTTGTTCCAGCTCAGTTGCACCGGGCCAAACCAGAACTTGGCCTCAGACCAGCACTTCTGGACATGTACATGAGGCGGCTCATCGGGCTCCAAGCTATAAAAGCCAACTCAGTAGCCTTTGATCCGTAAAACCGTCGGCACTGGTTCAGCCTAGCTCTCGCAGGGCCGAAGGGCAACACCGAAACGGATGCGATTAGAAGTGTCGGGCGGACTCTCTCGAGGCGCAACGAAAGCGGCAGAGGACAGGCGCTCTCCGAGAGGCTATCGCGAAGCCTGGGGACGCGGCTGATTCCGCCGGCTCTTGGAGTGGGGCCAGCGGCAAGAACCGCGGAAGAAAAGGGCCTTCGTCTTTGCATTGGCGTAAGCTAGTGCGAAATGCCTCTGGGTCCGCTCAGGAGGGACGACGGGTTGCGGCATAGTCGCACCGGGGATATTGTGGCGTGTTCGAATTATTTGCGGATCGTCACACAACGTTATGAGCACATCTCCATCGCCCGGGTCCCATGGGTCCGAGGAAGGCATGACACAGTTCACGCCATTGGCGCAGCAGGCGCTGGTGCTCGCGCGCGAGGAATCGGCGCGCCTGAACCACAATTTTGTCGGCACGGAGCACCTGCTGCTGGGGCTTATCAAGCTGGGGCAGGGAGTAGCCATCAGCGTCCTGCGCAAGCTGGGTTTGAACCTCGAAAACGTCCGCCAGGAGGTCGAACACCAAGTGGGTAGGGGAACAGATGAGAACCGGGCTGAGCGCATTCCCCATACGCCTCGGGTCAAGAAAGTCCTGGCGCTGGCGGCAAAGGAAGCCAAGGCGCTCGGCCACACCTACGCCGGCACCGAACATATCCTCCTTGGTTTGATGCGCGAAGGCGATGGCGTCGCCGCGCGGGTGCTGGCGGAGCTCAATGTCGATGTGCAGGCGACGCGAGAGGGCATCCTGCAAGAACTTGATCCGAACTACAAGCCGTCGGCGGACGCGAGCCACGCCGCGTCCGTGACTCCTATCCTTCACCTGCCCTCGCAGAGCGCGATGTTTGCCGGCCTCGAGCCGGGAAAATCCCAATTCGCCTCGGTCGATACCAGCCGCCGCTACGATGTGTATTGCGCGGAGTCCGGCCCGGAGATCGTCGTCTATCGCAACGCGCTGTTCAAAAGCGCGCAGGGCCTCTTCGCCAGATCTCCATCGGAGAGGCTCTCTGACTTCCTGGAACTAGAGCAGGCCAACGGCCAGACGATCTTTATTCGACGAACTGCCGTCCTCAAATTCTGCGAGCCGGGCGTCACGCCCAACCCAGAGCCTGTTGTTCCCGCGAACCCTCGACCGGAACAGTAGAAACGCCAGCCCCATACAGGTGCCGGCCTTTGCGTCGCGGCGCCATCCGCGCCCGGTCCAGGCAAGTGTGAGGTGTCGGCTCGTTCGTCTTTGATTCTCGTTCCGTGTTGTCAACGGGAACACAAGGGCCCTAACTTAAGAAGCGATGACGTCCGCGCAGCAACAGGCGGTCCTCAAGGGCACGAATTGTGAGATGGCGTTCGACAACTTGACACGCCAGCTTTACGCCACCGATGCTTCGATTTACCAGGTCGAGCCAGTGGCGGTGGCCTTCCCGCGCAGTGTGGGGCAGGTGAGCCTGTTGATCGATGCGGCCGTGCAGGCCGGTCTCTCGGTCACACCGCGCGGCGCGGGCACGGGCCTCGTGGGCGGAGCGTTGGGCGAGGGCCTGGTCATCGATTTTTCCCGCTACCATCGCCGCATCACTGACCTCGACCTGGAGCGCCAGACCGTGCGCGTGGAACCTGGGGTGGTGCTGGTCCATCTCAACGAGTTCCTGCGCCCGCACGGGTTCTGGTTCGGGCCGGACGTCGCCACCAGCTCGCGCGCGACCCTGGGCGGAATGATCGCCAACAACTCCAGCGGCATGCGTGCCCCGGTCTATGGCACAACCGCCGACCACCTCATCGAGCTGGAAGTCGTTCTGGCTGATGGCCGGACCGCCATGGTGGGACCGGGACACGATACCCTGCGCGCGCAGCGGGCGCTGATGGCCGACCTGGCGTATTTTCATTCGTTGGAGATCGCCCAGCGATTCCCGCCAGGCCTGGTCAAGCGGTGGCCCGGCTATGGCCTGGCGCGAGCCGCGCAGGAACCGGAAAACCTGATTCACCTCCTCTCCGGGAGCGAGGGAACGCTGGCAGCCATCACCTCGGCGGAGGTGAAGATCGTGCCTCTGCCCGCCGAACGGGGGCTGGGCCTTATCTTCTTTGCCTCGGTTTCCGAAGCTATGCAGGCCACGGTAGAACTCCTGGATTTGAAGCCCGCCGCCATCGAGCATCTTGACCGGGAGTTGCTCGATCAAACCAAAGGGCAGTTGAAGTTTCAGGCGGCCCGCGATTTGCTGGAGCTGGATTTCAAGCCTTGCCAGGCAATTCTCGTTGTGGAGCTCTTTGAGGACGTGGAGGAGCGCCTGGCGGCGTTGGCAAGGCGTAAACTCGGCCTCCGCAGGCTTATCATCCGCTCGCCCTCCGAGATGAACCTGGTTTGGACGCTGCGCAAGGCCGGCCTCTCGCTCTTGACGGGGCGCAAAGGCGACGCCAAGCCCTTGACGGGCATCGAAGATGTGGCGGTGCGCCCGAAAGACCTCCCCGCGTATGTTGCGGGCCTTCAGTCTCTGATGGCGCCGCTGGGACTCCGCGCCTCTTATTATGGCCACGCCGCCTCGGGGCTGCTGCACGTTCGGCCCATCGTGGATCTGCACAGCAAAGAGGAGATGGTCAGGTTCCGGCGCCTGGCCAACGAGGTCTCCGCCCTGGTGCGGCAGTTCAAAGGTTCATTGGCGGCGGAACACGGCGTCGGGATTGCCCGGACAGAGTTCCTGAAGGAGCAAGTCGGGGAACACTTGACCGGGGTCATGCGCCAGATCAAAAATTCCTTCGACCCCAACGGTCTGTTTAACCCCGGAAAGATCACGCTCGAGGGCCGATTCAAGCTCGATACGGACCTGCGAATCGCTCCGGCGCGAGAGTTGAAATTGCCTTTCAAACCGATGCTGGCTTTTGCGGCGAAGGACGGCTCGTTTGTCGCGAACCTCGAACAGTGTAACGGATGCGGCGGCTGCCGGAAGGAAACGCCCACCATGTGTCCGACCTTCATTGCGACCGGCGACGAGGTGATGTCCACCCGCGGACGGGCTAATGCCATTCGGGCCTCCCTTCAATTGCGCGGGGTTTCCAACGGCGACCCGGTGCGCAATGGGGAATTGGAGATTGCCCTGAAAAACTGCCTCGCCTGCAAGGCCTGTACCACGGAATGCCCCTCCAACGTCAACATGGCCTTGCTCAAGGCGGAGTTGTTGCACGCGCGCATCCGTAAATATGGACTCTCGTTGAGGGCACGGCTCTTCAGTTCGGTCGATACGCTGGGAAAATGCGGTTGCGCCTTGCCGGCTTTGGCGAACGCCGCCCTGGAGTCGGGGTTGGTCCGGGGCTTCCTGGCGCGGTGTTTAGGGATTACCCGGGAACGGTCTTTGCCTTCTTACGCCCGGCAGCGTTTCGACCGCTGGTTCGCGCGCAACGCCCGGAAAGGCCCCGGAGCCCGCGGACGGGTCGTCCTCTGGGACGACACCTTCGTCCGCTATCATGAGCCGGAGATTGGCATTGCGGCGGTAAAGGTGCTGGAGGCCGCCGGATTCCAAGTCACGCTGGCCAAAGGTCGGAAGTGCTGTGGGCGTCCGGCCTTCAGCCAGGGCCACCTGTATAAGGTGCTCAAGTTGGGACGCCACAATGTGGCCCTGCTGAATCGCGACATGGATAATCCCCCGGTGCTATTCCTGGAGCCTTCCTGCCACTCGATGTTTGTCGAGGATTACCGGGAGTTGAAGATCCCCGGTGCGGAACGCGTGGCTTCGCGCTGCCTGTTGTTCGAGCAGTTCATCGAGGGGCTTCTCTCGAGCGAACCCGACGCCCTCCAATTCCGGCCCCATATTTCCAATGTCATTATCCATGCGCACTGTCATGTGAAATCGCTGACCGATCCCTCCTTTCTCCTGCGGTTGGCCCGGCGGTTGCCCGGCAAGAAGGCCACCCTTCTGGACACCGGTTGCTGCGGGATGGCCGGCGCCTTCGGCGCGGTTGAGGACACCTACGAACTCTCGCTCAAAGTTGCCGAACCTTAGATCCGAGAAATCCGCGACCAGCCCTACGGCACCATCGTTATTGCCTCCGGCACCAGTTGCCGTCATCAGATCGAGCACCTCACTCCCGTCAAGGCATGGCACACAGCCGAACTGCTGGCCAATTCCCTGGCAACCTCAAAAAACGGCGAAGACCCCATTGCCATCAGTCGAGATGACGCGGGAGGATGACTAAATGCGGGGGAGTGTTTGGTGATTCCATTTGAGGGCTTTAAGCTGGCTGGCGAGTTGTCGATCCCACCTGGGGCGCGGGGTACCGTCCTCTTCGCGCACGGGACTGGCAGCAGCCGGCATAGCCCGAGAAACCAGTTCGTGGCCCGGACGCTTCGAGAGCACGGCATGGGCACGGTGTTGTTCGACTTGCTGACAGAAGCCGAGGAGCAACAGGAGCGGTTCACCGGCCATTTGCGATTCGACATCGGTTTGCTCGCGCCGCGGCTGATTGGCGCGACCCGCTGGTTTCACCAGGAGAAGCCGGGTATGCCCATCGGCTATTTTGGCTCGAGCACCGGCGGCGGCGCGGCGCTCGTGGCTGAAACGCAATCGGCCATTCCCATTCACGCCATCGTGTCACGCGGAGGACGTCCGGACCTCGCCGGACCGGCGCTCTCGAAAGTGAAAGCCCCGACCCTCCTGATTGTTGGGGGAGAAGACACGGCAGTAATCCAGATGAACCGGCAGGCATTTGAGAAGATGACCTGTCCCAAAGACTTGCGCCTGGTGCCTGGCGCGACTCACCTGTTTGAGGAGCCCGGCACGTTGGAACGGGTTGCGAATATGGCCGCCGGCTGGTTCGAGCTCCATTTCAAACCGGCATGAAAGCAAGTCGGGCGCATCTTGACGGGACCAGCACAATGGCCCCTGGGCCGGTAGGGCGCGTCACTCCGTGCGCGCGGTCCGAGGAGTTGGCGGCACACGACGGCGTGCATGGAGTGACGCGCCCAGGAGATTCCCGCCCCAATGGCACCTGCGGCACAAGGGCTTGCAGCGTCAACTCGGGATACTGCGGTCATGGTGGTCCGCTCCGGAAGTTCCACCTTTTGCAGGCGGCGTGCCTTCACGCGACGCTCTGCTGGAATTTCCAAACACGCTCCTGGAAGTGCCCATGCGCCCGGCCTTGCCCCCCCACAACCTCCCGGCGGCCAGTCCGATCAACGTCCATTGGAGAAGAATCATGCCACAAGGAATGGCCAGCCATCGGCCCAAACCGCGGCTCGGAGGCAGGCGCACTACCGCCGACCACACATGCGCAAGCCAAAGGGCCGGCGCGTTGAGCGTCTCGGCAAAATGCCGTCCCGACTCGGGAATGGAAATGTTCAGAAAGAGCGGCAAGACTCGCGCCAGGCAGAAGAGCAGTCCCAATGCACCTCCCATCACCACGGGCAGCAGAGGTCCTTTCAATCTATTCAGTTGCGACATAAACGAGTCTTGCCCTCGTCTCTATTTTGTCCGGTGCGACGGATTATGAGCCCGCGCGCCGGAGCGTGCGGAAGACTGCTCCCGGTCTTCCCCGTTGGCTTCGCCGGTCGGCAATTGCAGATACCGCCGTGCGTTGGAGTAGCAGATGTTCTGAATCATGGGCTGGAGCATGGAGTCGTCGTCGGGAATCTCGCCGTTTTCCACATCTCGTCCGAGCAAGTTGCACAGCACGCGGCGGAAGTATTCATGGCGAGGGTAAGACATGAAGGAGCGAGAGTCGGTGACCATGCCCACAAAACGAGATAGCAGCCCGAGATTGGAGAGGGCGTTGAGCTGCCACTCGATGCCTTCCTTTTGATCCAGAAACCACCAGCCCGACCCAAGCTGGACCTTGCCGGCGATCGTGCCGTCCTGGAAATTGCCGAGCATCGTAGCAAAGACGTAATTGTCCGTCGGGTTGTTGTTGTAAAGGATGGTCTTGGGCAGCGCCTGTTCCTGGTCCAGCCGGTCAAGGTACGCGGCCAGGGCGCCGGCCTGTGGGAAATCGCCAATCGAATCAAAACCGGTGTCCGGTCCAAGCTGGCGGAGCAACCGGCTGTTGTTGTTGCGCTGTGCCCCGAGGTGAAGTTGCAGGGTCCAGCCCTTTTGCGCATTCAGTTGTCCGAAGAATAGCATCATGAACGCGGCAAACTGCGACTGTTCTTCTGGCGTAACGGTTTTCCCGAGTTGCGCCTTCGAAAAAACTGCGGCGGCAGTCGTCTCCGGGCAAAAATCTGAGTAGCATTGGCTCAGGCCATGATCGGAAATCCGGCAACCCTGCGCGTGAAAATAATCATGCCGTGAGCGCAAGGCATCGAGAAACTGTGAAAATGTACCGATTTCTGTGTCGCTGGCCTCCGCCAGGCGGCGCACCCATGGATTGAATTGCCTCGGTTGATGAACCGCCAGCGCCTTGTCGGGGCGAAAGGCGGGAAAGACGCGCGTGGATAGGCCGCTTGCCGCCACAGCCTTATGATAGCCCAGGTCGTCCGTGGGGTCGTCCGTGGTGCAAACGACTTTGACGTTGAACCTCTTCAGAATGCCCTGAGTCGTGAGTTCCGGCGTGGCCAACTGTTCGTTGGCTTGCTCCCATACGCTGGCGGCGCTGACTTCGTCGAGCAAATGTTCGATTCCGAAATAGCGCTTCAATTCCAAATGCGCCCAATGGTACAGCGGATTGCGCAGAGTGTGCGGAACGGTGGCAGCCCAAGCCTGAAACTTCGCGAAAGGCTCGGCATCGCCCGTGCAAAATCGTTCGGCCACGCCGTTAGACCGCATCGCCCGCCACTTGTAGTGGTCGCCTTCGAGCCAGATTTCAAAGAGATTCTTGAACTGGCGGTCCTCCGCGATGTCCTTGGGCGAAAGATGGCAGTGAAAGTCCAGGATCGGCTCCGCCTCCGCATATTGGTGATAGAGACGCCGGGCGGTGGCGGTTTGGAGCAGAAAATCCTCATTGATGAATTTCATAAACGTACACTGGTCTCCGAACCCAAGAATTTCACGCAGGTAGGGCGCGCAGTCCTCTGCGTGCCGCAATACTCCAGAAAGCCGCCGATTGTGCGGACGGCGGCGCGCAGAGGACTGCCCGCCCTACCTATAAATCGTCGCGGTCTGGTTCGTGACATAAAATACTCGCGCTAGGTCGGGCTCGCCGCCTCGCGGGACGCCCCTTGGCTGGCATCAGCCAGCAGCGGTTTCAAATGCCGTTCGAAAAGGTTGTGGGTAACGTTTTTGGCCACCGTGTCCTTATGTTTTTCCAAGGCGTCCAGATAGCGGTTGCCCATTTTGGCCGCGACCTTGTAACCGACATGGATTAACTGCCGCAGGTGCGGATTAAAGGCCGGGTTGCCCTGGTCGTGGCGCAAAGCGGACGTGAATTGGCCGGCGCCCCAGCCATTGACTGTCGTAATCGAAGGTAGTTTCTTGGAATCAATATCGATCACCGTCGAGTAAGGGGCGCACAGTTCTTCGGCATGTTCCAATGCCCCGCCATAGATTTCCTTGGCCAAGGCCAGCCCATCGCCCCCGGCTTCGGCCAGCCCAATCACTTCTTCCAGCCAGGTGGTGCCCGCCGTTTTGAGGTGCAATCCGGCGCCTGACCGCGCCAGTGCCCGGCGCATGGGCGCGTAGATCGAGAACTTGTCACTGCCTGAATGCACGCTCAACTTCAGCGTATCGGGCAGGCCGTATTGTTTCACCGCAAAGGCAATCACCGCAAGATCGTTGTTGAACTCCTTTTCGAATTGCGCGGGGTCTCCCACATAATCAACGCCCTTGTTGAAGCGGCCGGTGAACTTGGGCGCGAGGGTCTGTATCGGAATGCCCTCGTCGGCGATGGCGGCCAGTATCACCAGCAGCTCGGGCGGCGTCTGCGGGCTGCCGGTCTCGTCCATCGAAACCTCGGTAATGAAAGGGCCCTCGCCTTTGATGCAAGCGATGTGGCGGTAGATCTTCCCGGCTTCCTGCACGGCCAGCAGGTACTTGCCGGCGATACATTCTACCTCGGTTTCTGTGGTTTGAAACGGCCGCTCGATTTGAGGAATTGAAAT
>JBJKSV010000827.1:0-6739 GCA_046703605.1 Limisphaerales bacterium | reverse complement strand
CGCCGGATGAAATATTCCACGCAGGAACACCTTTCATGAAACCACTCCAAATCGAACCCATCGGCCAGGAACTGGCCATCCGCTGGGAGGACGGCGCCGAAAGCTTTATCCCCCTTGAAACCCTTCGTCGCGCCTGTCCGTGCGCCGGGTGCAAAGGGGAGACCGACGTGATGGGCAACGTCTATAAGAACCCAGAGCGCCCAATCTCACCGGCCGCTTTCACTTTGGTTCGGCTCGTTCCCATAGGCGGCTACGCCCTCCAGCCTATCTGGGGCGACGGCCATGCCACTGGGATTTACCCTTATGATTATCTGAGGCGAATAGGAGACCAAGCAATGCCGAAGTGAAGGCATATTTTCAGAGTCGAGGACTCTAGCGGGGGGAACCTCAGACCGCTTTTCCCGTCCCATTGACCATTCCTCATTAGGCATTGGGCATTGGCATTGCCAATGAATAATGGCAAATACCCAATGCCTAATGAAAAATGCCACTGTGCGCGCTTCAAACGCTCTTGCACTTCTTCCGAGTGTCTCCCATCCCAGTGGGCCCGGGGCAAATCAGGAGCGCCTCCTCAGAGGCGCTCCCGATCGCTTCTTCAGCGGAGTCTGTCGTGCCTGCAAGTCAGGCTAAATGACCCCACAAAACTCACGGCGCGACGCGGACTCGATAGAACAGGGCGGAGCTGGCGCCAGGCCCGGCCTGGAACTCGATCGGCGTGCCGCTGCCCGAATTGGTCGAGACCGGAATCCAATCGGGCGTGTAAAGATCCGGAGAGGCTTCAAGAATGTATTGTTTGCCGGCAACGGTGGGCCAGCGCAGAACGCGCGCCCTTCCCGGTTGGGACGCTGAGGCCCAGGAAAGGCGCAGGCAGGAGGAGGCGTCGAGCGGGTCGGTGCCCGCGACATACTCCTGCCAGTTGTTGGCGCCATCTCCATCCGCATCCGCGGCGGCTTGCGAAAGGAGATTGCTCACCGTGCCGAAATAGCGCAGACGCCAGGAATCGGGGATGGCATCATTGAACGAGGAACTCGACCGGTCCGAAAGTGTGATCAGGCCAGTGGTGGTTTTGTCTGGAAATGAGGCCAGCCCGTTGGGCGAAGCCGAGGCATGGTCGAAATGGATGGCGTACGCCGCACTGGCAGTAGCGTTGGCCGGGATCTGGACGCTCAAGGTCCCAACGGTGGCGTCCCCAGTCAGGCCGGGGATGGTGCTGTCGAGCCATGTGGCGGCATAATTATTCGCCCCCTCGGAATCGGTCAAGGTAGGGCTGCCCAAGGCGGGATCGGGCGTAAACTGGACAGGGGCCGTCAACGGGGGAGAACCATCCAGCGGATCCACGCTCAGGTTGAGCATGAGAACGCGCAAGGGATAGTCGCCCGCGATTTGCGCCGTAATCGGGATCTGCACGGTCTGGCCCGCTGACACCATGGCGTCCTGCGCGCCGAAGCTCACTGCCGGGGGTGTCTGCGAAATGCTTTTCATCAGGGGCTTCGGAGCGGGAAGGTTGCCGACAGCCTGGGCAACTCGCACGCCATTGGTCCAAAACCGGCGGAACCAGGTCAGGCTGGGGTCCAGTGACCGGCGGAACGTGACATAGACATCGCACACGTCGAGTTTGCCATCGCCAAAGGCAATTTGGTTGATCGTGGTATCGTCTCCGTTAAAGAGCGCATCCTGCGCGCCGGCGCCGGTCACGGGCTGGTTGAACTCCAAGTAACCGCGGCCAAGATTCGTATACGTGCCGCCGCAGGAATCCATGCAATCGAAGAAATCGCTGCCAGCAGGGGGGCCGTTCAACCCGTAAACCGCCGACTGGAACACCTGCATCACGTCGCTGCTCACGAGCTTGCCGTCCCCAAAATCCCCTGCATTAAACCAACGGAACGGGGCGGCATCACCGACGAGGTAACTCAGTGGGCTGCTGACGCCTGGTCGGCCGACCGTCACAATCTTCAACGCGTTGAGGCCACCCGCCCCCAGGGGGCCGTTGGTGGGGCAATCGATATAGACGTCTGATCCGGGCATACCGATGCCGTCCGACGTGGCCGAGGGCCTATCGATCCGGATGACGTAGGTCTGGCCCGGCGTCGCACTGACGGGTATTCGGAAGGCAAGGCTGCCCACAACGACCTTGCCGGCGGCTGAGAGGAACAGGGTGTCGTGCGCCATCGAATAAGTGATGAGGTCCTGCTTCTTTGTGTCGTAAAGGTTCGTTTCTCCGGCTCGTTCCAGCCAACCGACGCCCAAAAGGTTAAGGCTGGAATTGGTGATCGCCATATTGGCGAAGCCGCCGATGAGGCCATCGTAAGTCACCAATTGATTCGAGGGCGGAGGGTCGGAGGCATAGCCCGCAAACATGAGAGGGGGGATCGGCTCATAAACAACCGGGGTTACACCGGGGATGGGCTTCATCAAGAATGGTCGGAAGCTGAAAGCGTCAGGCGCGATTGCGGGGCCAGGGTTTGGGCCGGAATTGGTCGAGGTCAGGGAGAACTGCAGGCTGTACATCTTCGTGCCCGGAAGGGTGCTCAGGGTGACTGGGGCGTAGAAGAGTTGACCGGGAGAGCCGATGAAATCACTGGAGGCCTCCCCGGACGCAAAGCCAAAGCTGATGGTATTGGCAACGAAGTTTGTCGCCACGAATGTCTTGCTCGCGACGGCACTCGGCGTGAATCGGTCTTGATCATCGTAGGCGCGGATCTTGAACACCAGGTTGGACGTGACGACGAAGGACAGGGTCGGGGAGTTGAGGGGCGTGCTTGACTCCGTCGGATCGGAACCGTCTGTTGTGTAATACATCACGGCGCCGGTGGTAACCTCGCTGATCGAGAAACTGGCCGGGTTGTCGCCCAAGATCGTGGGGGCTGCGGTCTTAAACTGGAACCGTGCGCTGACCACCGGGCTGCTCTGCCGCCCCTTTTGCACACCAACCGCCTTGATGGTCAGATCGGGCTGGGATCCAACCAATGTGCCCATTCGTCCAACCTCGTCCGCGGACATTCCGTCGTGGTACGGCGGCGGCGTGCTGCCGGCGCCGGCGCTGGGGTTGGGGATGGTGTCCTGCAGAGGGTTGCTGGGCGTCGCTCCGTAGGTGAAGTAGGTTTCTGCGCCGGCGTCCCCCGCGATGGCGATGACAACCTTGTTGTTGAACACGAACGGCTGGTTTGTTCGCAGCACCGAGACCAGGTTGCCGTAGGTATCCAACTGGAAATCAACCCACCCAATTTGCGGAGGAGGCACCGGGGGCAGCGGGGCGCCAAGCTGAATGCGCCGGAGGGCATTGTTCTTGAGGTCGGCCACCAGGATGCCGTTGTCGAGGGGGTCTGTCGCCATGCCGCAAGGCGAATTGAACTTGGCGCTCAGGGCAAGACCATCCACCAACCCGGCATTGGCGGGGCCGGGCGTGCCGGCGAAGGTATAGACGGCGTAGTTCGTGGCGCCGAATGCGGGAAAGTTGGTCGCCACGCGAATCGAATTGTTGAGCGTGTCGCTGATGAGCAGGCCATAGCCGCTGATCCAGAGCAGCCCGCTCGGTCCGTTGAAGCGGGCGCTGGCTCCATACCAGGAATCGGCCGTGCCCGACACGCCCGGCCCGCCCAGGACCGTGGTGAGCGTGCCGTGGGTCGGGCTGTCAAGCGTGATGAGTTTAACGACCTCATTGCCGGTGTCGGCCACCCAAAGTTCGCTCTGCCCGACGCCATTGGTCGCGCAGGCAGCCGCCGTCGGGTGATACAACTGCGTCCCGTCGATGACCAGGTTGGTGACACCCAACACAGGGTCATTCAGGTTCAATACGCGGATGGCGTTATTGCCCCAGTCGGCGATATAGACATTGCCGCTGGCGTCCTGGTCCAGGCCCGCCGGGAAACGAAAGGTGGCATTCACGCCAGCGGCGTTAATGGCCGGGCCGCCCCCGGCCTGGCCTGCCAGCGTGGTAACGAACCCATCGCTAAGCTCAACGAAACGGATGAGGCTGTTGCCATTGTCCGTGATCAGCAGCCCCTCAGAGCCGTTGTAAAAGGTGTCCAGCACCCCTTGGGGACCGTTGAGGTGCGCCAGAAAGGGCGGGCCGTCGTTGCTGCCCGAAGGGTCCGTGGGAATACCGGCCAGGGTCGTCAGGGCCTGGGTATCGGCATCGAGCCTGACGATCCGGTTGTTCGCGCTATCGGCGGCATAGATGTTGTTCTCGGAATCGACCGCGACGCTGTAAGGCTCGTTGAGGCCCTCGGTAACGACACTCGCCACCGTTACGTCCGAACCCACAGCGGCCAGCGGCAGGCCAGCAAGAGTCAGGATGATCAAGGCGGTCTCTCTACTGATGATCTTCATAATTTACACTCGCGGGTAAAGGCTGGTAGGGCGCGCAATCCCCTGCGCGCCGCCGTCCAGAATGTCGTCGCTTTGTTGGTGCCATGAAACATTCAGGTTAGGGCATCACGCGCACGCGGTAATAGCGCGCCGTGCCGTTGAGAGTTGCATCCGGGACACTGGCGAGGCCTCCGTCGCCGGAGACTTGGCCCAAGGAGCTCCACACCCCCCCCGCCAAATCGGAGGACCACTGCACATCATAGAGGCGTCCGGGCGCCGTCTGCCATTGCAGAACCATCTGGGGCTGGCCCTTCACGATCTGCACGCCCGCGCTCGTCAGCCGAAGATTCGACTGGGCATCCGTCGGGTCCGTGCCCGCCAGGTATTCCATCCAGTTCGGCACGCCGTCGCCATCCGGGTCGGCGAGGTCCGCCGCAGCCGGAGAATCAAGGCTGCCGAAATAGTGGATCCTCCATTCGTCGGAGCAGGTCGAAGCGGGCGCCGCGGGGGCATTCACAGCTACATAAGCGCTGCGGGTTTCCAAGTCATACTGGGTCTGGATATCCGGGGCCCCATCGGCGTTGTTGAACGACAGGACGTAACCCTGGCCGGTTTGCGCCGTCGCGGGAATGGTAAAACTAATCCAACCCAGGAAATTGCTGCTTCTCGAGGAGAAATTGAAGGCCCCCAGCGCCCAGCCGTAGGCATCGTCCCAGACGCTGAAACTCTGCTGGAGCAAGGGCGCCGGGATGCCCGGTGCCGGAATGAACGTGGGCGGCCGCGGCAGGGTCGCCCCGCCTTTCAAAGGCGTCACCACCGCGCGAAATTGCAGACCTGAAAGACTCACACCATTGGCGAGCTTCACGTAGATCGGCACTTGGACATCGCTGCCGGGAGCAACTTCTCCCACCGACAGGCCGCCCACCACCGCCTGGTGCAACCCGGGCCAGGCGGAAAGGGATTTCTGAGTCACCGGCCCCTTGGGACTGGAATCCGCCGGAATAGTCGTGGATTCCGCGTCCAGCACGCCGCCTCCCGACCAGGCGCGCGTCCAATTCGTCGGGTCAAGCCTCAAGGAGCGTTGGAGAATGATTTGCCAATCCAGGAACCGGATCTGGCCATCCCCCCCTGCCATGCCCGAAGCGTCTGTGGGAAACGTGTCCATGGCGTTGAAGACGTCGGAGAACGCGTAGGGAACGTAGCGGCCAACCGCAGCATAAAAGGCGTTGTTCACATCCGCATTATCCAGGTCGCCATCCCCGAATCCGCCTGAGTTGTACCACCCGTGACCCGCCGCCGTATCCCCAACCAGGTAAGAGATGTTGGTGACGACAATCGTCGCGGGAGCGGTCGCGGCAAGCGGGACCGGCGTAGCGAGGCCGTCCGAGGTGGCGCTCGGATACAGAACCGTCAAGGAATAGGTATCGCCTTGGACGCTGTTCGTGGGAATGGAGATCTCCAGCAGCGCCGCAACCGCGAAATCCGAGAAGACGAAGCCCGTGTTGCCGCTGTTGGCGGTCGAGACGGCCAATCCTCGCGTGGCGCCAATGCTATAGGGCTGGTCCTCCAGGTTAAGGAGAATCGGGCTGTTCGTAACCTCGGTCGTCCTCAGAAGAACAAAGTCGTTGGTGGTTACGACCAAGGTTTTGAACGTTCCGGTGATGGGCGGCGCGCCAGCACTCGTGGCTGCAATCTCAACCCGAAATTGGTAGGAGCGGATCGGAGTGTTTGTGCGGAGATTAACGACTACGGGCACAACGATAGTGGAGCCGATGCCGGCCGGAATGGAGCCATCCAGGGTCGGGGCGGGAGGAACACCAACGGTGTTGGTAGCCGCTGGCTCGCCGCTCACCGTCGGGCTGGTATTGGCGCCGGAGAAGGCCTTCACGCGCAAAGCCGTCAAATCGTTGGTGGAATTGAACCAGCGGATAACCCCTGCTCCGCCCGTTATGGCGACCTTGGCGCTGTTGGTCGTTGGGTCGCTGCCGTCCAGGGTGTAATAGACATCCGGGTTGGCGCTGGTCACCTGGATCAACTGGCCCATCGGATAGTAGCCCGAATTTGGACTAATCACCGGGGCATCGAGCTGCTGTGCCGAGCCGGACGGCGAACCTGAGCCGGAGCTGGAGCCGGGCAAGCTTAGCCCCGACCCGGCCGTTGCCCGGATTAGATTATACTGGCCCTCCGACGTATAGACAGTGCCGTCCCCCGCGAGCAGGACACCAATAGGCGAGGTCATTTGCACAAATCGCGTGTCGCTCGGGGCGACCGGATCCCCGGGCCGCCCGAACCAGACCAAAGAATTGGCCGAACTCAGGACGTTGGTAATCGCCCCGTAGCGGTTGACTATGGCCAGCCGGTTGTTGCCCGAGTCCGCCGTCAGAAGCATGTCTCCCGACGCGACAGCCAGCCTTTGCGGACGGTCAAGTTG
>JBJKSV010000826.1:0-4111 GCA_046703605.1 Limisphaerales bacterium | reverse complement strand
CCTGCTCCACCGCGTATCGCACGACCGCATCAACGTCGTGCTGATTCTGCGCCCCCCAATATTCTCCACCGCCATAGGCCCAGCACCCCATGCCAAGCACAGGCAACATTAATGTGGATTTTCCGCTCTTTCGAAGTTGCATGGTCGTCAGTCTAGCCGCCCCAAACTCCTCCGTTAATGTCCAGGGTGGCGCCGGTAATGAATCCGTCATATTCGGCGGCCAGAAACGCGACGGCTCGGGCGACATCTTCGGGCGTGCCGGCCCGACCCAAAGGGATTTGGGCAATGCTGGCGGCGGCCGATTCCGCCGTGGTGTGGATTTGGTGAAACCGGGTGCCCAGGATGAGCCCGGGGGCGACCGCATTGACCCGAACGCCGCGCGGACCGAGTTCCTTTGCCAGGAAACGGGTCCAGGTGAGCACGGCGCCTTTGGCGGTCGAATAAACGAGCGAGCCGGCGTGGCCTCCCATCCGCCCGGCTAGAGAAGCGATATTGACAATGCTGCTCTGAGTCGCCGCAACCAGGTGGGACAGCGCCGCTCGCGTGACGAACATCAGGCTCGTGAGATTGACATCCATGACCTTTTGCCAGAAGTCCGCATCGATTTGCTCGAGCGTGCGGCGGCCAACCAAATCGCCGCTATTGTTGATGAGGATGTCCAGGCCGCCCAGGAATGTCGCGGACCGGGCCACCAGGTCCATCGCGGCCGGCTCATCTTCCAGATCGGCTTGAAAACACTCGACGCGCGCCTCGGTCGGGGCGAGCCGTTTGATGTCCTGCGCGCCCTCGGCACTGGTGCAATAGTGAATCGCGACATGACAACCGTGCCCGAGCAATTCTTCAACGATAGCGCGACCAATGCCTTGACCGCCGCCGGTGACCAGTGCGCGCTTATTCGACAGACGTTCCATGGATTCGATTCTCGGAGCACTAACTGAGTTCAATGACCACCGCCTGGTAAGCCGCGATTCGAGCGAATTGCAGCTCCAACTCCTGATCGGTTTGCCGCTGCTTGAGTTGCCCCTCCACGAAACTCGACACCCGCTGCACCCGTTTCCCCTCCGGCATGGCCAACCGCACGGAGACGTTCTCAATCGCAGGCAAATAGCCTCCGTCATTCTCCGGGTCGGTGCTCCAGTTCAACAGGTGCAGCACCCAGCGGTTGGCGTTGGCGGTCAGATTGGCGATGAGGGATGAGGGGCCTTCCACCCGGACTGGCGGCGGCGCTCCGGCAGCCTCTTCGACCAGCCCGCGCAGCAACTGGCCGAAAATCGATTGCCGAGTCGAGCTATAGAGGCTTTCCAGCGACGAGGCCAGGTAGATCACCCGTCCCTTGCCGTGTTTGGAAGCAACGACTCCAGGCAGGATGCGACGGCAGCCATCGCCAGTCACGATGTCCATCACCGTTGACCCGCCCTCCAACGCCTCCACCGGCTCGAAGAACCACACGGGCACCAAGCCGGTGTCCAGGGCATCCCGGCGGAGGAGGTAAAGGTCGTTCGGCCCGCCGAGCATGCACTGGTAGCTCTCGAGGGTGGCGGCCAATTCGCCTTGAGGATGAACCGGGCGGACTCGCAACAGTTCTTCGAGGCCAAAGCGCTCCAGACGCTCTGCCTTCGCGCCATAAAGTGAGGTGGCGTAACTAGCCAGCAATCCACCGCCGTTTTCAACAAAGTGCCGGATGTTGGCGACCCGCCGAGGCGTCAGGTGCGGGACATCCGCCAAATAAAGAACACGGTACGGGGCCAGCCTTTCGGGCTGGTCCAACAGCGACTCGGGAACCGAGGAAACCTGGACATGGCCATAGAGGCAGGCGGCAAAGGCGCCCAGCGTCGATGAACGGACATCCGCCTTCCAGAACCAGCCTGATTTCGCGTGGCCAGGCGGATCGTCTTTCGCCCAAACCACGGCGGCGTAGGGAACATTCTCGAATCCGGCCAAGTCCTGTTCGTGACGTTCCAGCACCGAGAAGGGGAAGGCTACCCACCGTCGGGCCTCCGGCTGGGTCACGTAAGCGTAAGGCTGGGCGATAATCGGCGCGCCACCGAAGGCCGCCGTGGCGAAGATTTCCTGCTGATAATCGAGTCCATCCCGAATGACGCGCGGCCAGTTGTCGTATCCACCTACGTACGGCCAGACCCCCAAACCGGCGGCGCGTGCCAGGCCGACACCTTCCGCGCGCTCCAGGAGGGTCCGACCGCGTTCGTAGAGAAAGGCGTCCATTGCCGCCAGGATGCGCGGGTCTTCATGCGCCAGCTTCTCCGGATCATTCACATTATAGATGAGCGGGATGTCCTTATGCGACTTCACCATTCGCCGGACATGTTCGAGAATCCCGATCAGCTCTTCTTTGTACCAGTGGTGGTATTCAGCGACCGTCTCGAGCTCCGCACGCGTGTATTCGCTTTCCTTTTCGTGCCAGGGGATTTCCTTGTCCGCGACCCTGCGGAATCCATTTCGGCATCCATCACAGTAGCAGAGCTGCAATCCGGGCCAGAAATAGAATGCGCGCCATGTGTCGAAGTAGAGGCCGTCGATTTGGTAATCGCGGACGACGTGCTCCACCAGGCCCAGGTAGGCCTGCCGATAGGGTGTGTTCCAGCATACCGTCCCGTGGTCTTCGCCCACATACATGTGGCTGCGGCTCGGCCCCCCGCCCGGGCGCGTGCGTTGCGCGTATTCCGGGTAGTCTTTAGTGACCATGGACCATGCCAGCTTGTGTCCCGTGGAAATGTACGGCACCATGCGGATACCCCGCGGTTTAGCGGCGGCGATGGTTTCGGCCAGCAGGTCGCGTTTCCCAAGTTCGGGATACGTGGAGAAGCGGACGCCTTGAATCGTGGCGTATTTGCCCATCGTCCCGAAGCGAACCGTGTTCGCGTGCATCTCGGACATCGTTCGTGCCAGGGCCTCGGCATCATACTCCAGTTTGGGCGCAAATGGCGGTTGATAGGCGTCGATGAGGAACACCCGCGCCGTCCGAATCCAATGGAGGGTGGCAGAGGGCAGGGCCGCGGGACGGGCCGAGGGTTCGGAGGGTGCGGACGGTTCAGCGGCAGTAGAATCAGCGCCGGGCTGACCCAGCAGTATGCCGTTGGCGAGGGCGCCGGTTGTCGCCGTGAAAAGCGAATGCTTTAGAAACGTGCGGCGGTTGATTGCCGCCGTGCCGGACCTGGGGAGCGCGTTCACAGGGCGAAGCTTGCGGCGGCGGCAAGCGGGAAGTCAAGCGCGTGGGTGAAACGCTGGCCGTTTAACGACCGAAACCGGGTTAGCGGCGCCGATAGGCGCGAAATGCGCGAAAGGGAGAATCGCAGAGGCACGCATGAGACCCGTCTTGATTCATGGCCGTCTGACACAGTAGCTTGCAGCCCTCTAATGCGGCTGCTGGACCGTTATCTATTGCGCGAGTTGCTGATCCCGCTGGGGTATTGCCTGGGCGGTTTTCTGCTCCTTTGGATTGTCTCTGATTTGTTTTCGATGCTGAATGTCTTTCAGCAAAGGGGTATTGGCGCGCTGCAAATCGTGCAGTATTACCTGGATAAAGCGCCGTCATTTCTCATCATCGTCCTGCCCATAGCATTGCTCCTGGCCCTGCTTTATACGCTGACAAACCATGCTCGCCACCATGAAATTACCGCCATCCGCGCCGCGGGGGTCAGCCTTTGGCGCCAGTGCGCCCCATATCTGGCGGTGGGCTTTCTGCTTAGCCTGGCTTCGTTCCCGATCAATGAGCTGTGGGCGCCCAGGTACTCGGAGGCGGCCGACCAGATGCTCGAGGGCCGCCCGCAGGAGACAGGCGGCCGGCCAGCAACCGACGACGTGCGGCAACTCGGATTTACCAACTCCCGCGACGGGCGTGTTTGGCACATCCAGCTCTATAAACCCAAGACCGGAGAGATGGTTGGCCCGGAGGTATTCTGCTCGCGGCCTGACGGTTCCTATTTGCGGATCAAGGCCGCAAAGGGGGTTTAGACGACTGGCGTGTGGGTTTTCTACAATGTGGTGGAGTACCTGGAGCCCCCAGGGGCCAATTCCCTGCCAATCCCAACCCTGGAGACAAACCGGCTCGCCATGCCTCACTTTAGCGAAACGCCGGAGCTGATTCGCAGCG
>JBJKSV010000825.1:0-3665 GCA_046703605.1 Limisphaerales bacterium | reverse complement strand
CATCAGCGCCGATGGCCGGCTAGTGGCCTTCTCGGCCTACGACTGCGGTCTTGTGCCGAACGATTCCAACAAGGCCTATGATGTCTTTGTTCGCGACATGGTCAGGGGCACAAACCAGATGATCTCCACCCATGCTCCATCCCTGCAATCCGTTACGCCCAGCGGCGCCTCCGGGCTCGCCGGGCTGAGCACCGACGGCACGCGGATTCTGTTTTGGAGCGATGCGAACGACCTGGTGGCGAATGCCACCAATGGCATCACTGACATTTTCCTCCGCGATATGACCACCCAATCGACGATCCTCGTCAGCGCCAACACGAATGGGATGGGAGGTGATGGCGCTTCCGCTGAAGCTACCATCAGCGCCGACGGCCGCTACGTGGCCTTTAGCAGCGGCGCGGATGACCTCGCGCCGGGCGATGCCAACCAGTCGCAGGATGTCTTTGTCCGCGACTTGCAAACCTCAACGACCACGCTGGTGAGTGTGAACCAGACTGGCACAGGCCCTGGCAACGCCGATTCGTATTCTCCGATCATCACCTCGAATGGGCAAGGTGTGTTGTTCTTCAGCCAGGCACGCGACCTGGCGGCGGTGTCCTCCATCGCGCCGGGGAACCTGTTCTTCAGGGACCTGCCATCGGGGGTCACTTACGCTCTCACCACCATGGGTGTATCGCTTTCCGCGATGACTACGGACGGGCATTATGTCGCCTTCGTGCCTGCGCTTGGCCCCCTTTTGGTAAACAAAATCTACCTGTGGGATTCGCAAAGCCACACCTCCCTTTTGACGAACTCAACGAGCGCGTCGATCTCCAGTGTAGCCGTCAGCCCGGATGGCACGCGGCTTGCCTGGGCGGAAGGCGACAGCCTGCGTTTGCTCGACCGCGCGGCCAATACCAACTGGATTTTCGGTTCGCCGCTGGCCTCGTTGGGGTCACGTGTAGAGATGGTCTTTAGCGGCGACGGGCGCTTTTTGGCCTACACGGCTGAATTCACCAATAGTCCCGCGAACGAAGTCTATCTCTATGACCTGCAAACCGGGACAAATGTATTGGTCAGCCGGGCCTTTAATGGCAGCGGCCCCGCCGACGGCGACAGTGATTCGGTTCGCATTAGCGTCGATGGTCGGTTCATCGCCTATCGCAGCGACGCCGACAACCTCGTCCCCGGCGATAATAACGGCGTACCGGACATCTTCCTCTATGACCGTCTGACCGGCGCCACCACCCTCGTGTCCGCCAGCCGGTTTGGCAATTTCAGCGCCGACGACCGCTCGCTGACTCCGGTGTTCAGCGCGGATGGCAACACCCTGGCCTTTGCCAGTTGGGCCTCGGACCTCGTTCCAGGCGATTTCAATAATTGGAGCGATGTCTTTGCCTTCGCGCTCCCCGCCTCAGTCGCGCCACCCGCTTTCTCGCTCCAAGCGACGGCCGGCGCAACTCCCTCCGAAGGTGTCGTGGTAAGCTGGTCCGCCGCCCCTGGCGTGACCTATCACGTCCAATTCAAGAGCAGCCTGAGTGATCCGGAATGGCAGGACCTCGGCTTGCCGGTGACCATCCTTGGCAACGAGGCGACGGTCGCCGACCCCACGGCCGCCGGCACCCAGCGGTTTTATCGCGTGGTGGCCTTCTGAATCCGAAGCACTGACGAACCGGTATTTTTCGCGAAATGAACACGATCTCTGATTCCATAAGTGGGAACATCGGAGGCTTCGCCCGCTCCTGTGCGCCCTTGTTCACTCAAGCGCATCAAGATCTCGATCAGCGTTTGAAGTGTCCCGACGCCCGTCGGGATCGCTTTTGTTTTCTTCCTTCGCGGGCGGCCAATCTGGAAATCGCTGCCTCCGCTAGCGGAAGGAGGATTGCTGCCCCCAGGCCGACGGCCTTCACTCTCATAGAACTGTTGGCAGTCATCGGCGTGGTCCTATGCCTTGCCGCCTTGATCGCCCCGGCGTTCGCCAGCACAAGCCAGGGGAGCAAGGCCTTCCAGTGCATGAACAACCTGCGCCGCCTCATGAGGGCTACCCTCACCTATGCGCAGAACAATTCGGATTTCTTTCCCCCCAATCCCGATGACGGTAACACCGTGCCCGGACATGAGTGGTGCCCGGGCGAGGCTGGAATCGGGGCCGCTCAGGAGTTCGATTCGGATATTTTGGCCGACCCGCACCGCTCGTTGCTCGCGCCTTATCTTGGAGGTGACGTAAAGCTCTTCCATTGTCCAGCGGACAACCGGGTGGGACGCTACGACGGCGCCGACCCAGCCAAACAGGGGCTCATCGTGCCGGCGGCACGGACCATCTCGATGAACAGCGCGGTGGGGACTGTCTGCCGTGCGTTCTGGGGATCGAGCGCCGGCCATTCCGGGCCCCCGATCTATCCCGTCAATGGTCCCTGGTTGGCCGGAAGTCACGGCCTCAACTGGCACAACCACCCTTGGCGCACTTACGGAAAGACCTCCGCCGTGACAGCCCCCGCTCCCGCCAGCCTCTTCGTGCTGACAGAGGAGAACGTCCTCGGAATCAACGACGCCTGCTTCGGGTTCTCGATGTCTTCCGCAGAGTGGGTCGATTTCCCTGGAATCAGCCACGATTTTGGCTGCAATTTCGCCTTTGCCGACGGCCACGCCGAGCTCCACAAATGGAGAGACCCCCGCACCCGCGTGGAGACATCTGCCTGGATCATTCCCGCTCCCGGAAGCCCCGACTGGCTCTGGCTTTCTAAACGCACCTCCGCCCCGGGGCAATGAACCACGCCCAAATCACCTCAAATGCAATCCGTTATGAAAACAAACTTTGTTCCTCTCAGTCGCGGTCACACCAGCCTACTCCTCACCGCCACCCTCGGCGTGTGTTGCTCCCCTCTTGGTCTTCACGCCGAAAGCAACGTGGTTGCCTGGGGCTACAACATCTATCAACAGACGAATGTGCCTCCCGATCTCACCAACGCAGTGGCCGTCGCCGGAGGCCAGTACCACAGCCTGGCCTTGAGGTCTGACGGGACGGTGACCGCCTGGGGCGTTTACCACGACCTCCAACTCGGCTACACGCAAATAGGCGTCCCGGCGGGCCTCCAGGATGTCGTGGCGATTGCCGCGTATGGCGGTAGCAGCCTTGCCCTCCGCGCTAATGGGACGGTAGTTTCCTGGGGTAATCCCCTCAGCGCAAACCCGCCTCCCGGCTTGACCAACATTGTAGCTATTGCCCCCGGCCTGGCGCTCAAGGCCGACGGCACCGTGGTCTCGTGGCAGAACAACTGGGTCGCGCCAACGAATTCCCCGCCGGGTTTGACAAACGTCGTTGCCATCGCCTCGGCGGACGCGCAGAGGCTCGCCCTCCAAGCGGATGGCAGAGTCGTCGGCTGGGGATCCTGGAGCGGCGTGGTGGATGAGGTTCCGCTCATGGTTCCAGCCGGCCTGACTGACGTGGTGGCCGTCGCCTGCGGCCGTTCTCTTGACCTGGCCTTGCGCGCCGACGGCACCGCAGTTGTATGGAATGGATTCGGCGTGCTGACCAACGTTCCGCCCGGCTTCACCAATCTGACGGCCATCGCGGCTGGGGGCGACTATGCGGCCGGGCTTCGGGCTGATGGGAGCGTCATTGCCTGGGGGCAGCGCCTCGAAGGTCTGGGGGACGCCTATGTGCCGATGGAAGCGCCACCCGGCTT
>JBJKSV010000824.1:0-9268 GCA_046703605.1 Limisphaerales bacterium | reverse complement strand
TCATTGCTCTCGGTCTCAATGATGTCAGCGGCCCGTTCCATGGCCTGCGAGCGCTGCTCAAAGCTTGAATGACGCTGGCGCTCCAAGGCTTCAGTGGCCTGCCGAAGCCGGGCCTCGATTTCACCCTCGGAATACGGTTTGAAGCTTTGAAGGACTTGCCCTGTAGCCGGGTTGATGCTGGCAATGCGCAACTTCGAGCCCTGCGGGCTCGGCGTGCGCGCCGCCCTTGATGCGGGTCTGGCGCTTCGCACGCCACGCTTTCGAGTGGTTGTTGCCTTCAATCTCCGGGCATTCAGAAGACCCTTTGCTTTCGTTGTCGCTCGCATACTCTTGTTCTTCCTTCCACACTCTTATCCAGTAACCCAATCCCGTTGGGGGACGCAAATCTTATCAGCGAATGTAACGATTCGACATAGGAGCGCGGACGCCCTCGTCCGCAACTGCGGCCTCCTCGACACGCGGACGGGGGGTTCCGCGCTCCTATCGGTCAGTCACCAGAGAATTTGCCATGCATTTCGCCAATCCTCTGCTAAGTTGACTCTACGATGGTATTAACCCAGGAAGAATTGCGGAGTCTGATTGAACTCAAAAACCGTTCACCCCATGACCTGCTCGGCCTGCACCGGTTGGCAGATGGCGCGGGGGTGGTCGCGCGGGCGATTGTGCCTGGCGCCGAGACGGTGGAGATTCAGCCGGTTCTGGAGAAGGACAAGCCGGCGTTCGCCCTGAAACGGATTCCCAAGACGGACATCTTTGAAGGGGCCAGCAAGGGCGCAAATCGTGTCTATGCGTATGACCTGGTGATTACCGAGCGAGGCGGCAAGGTCAGGCGCATGCGCGACGCTTACTCCTTCTTGCCGACCCTCAGCGAGGCCGATTTGTACTTGTTCGGAAAGGGAGATGAACGCCGTATCTACGAAAAGCTGGGCGGGCAGCTTCGGACGATCGACGGCGTGCCCGGCGTCAGCTTTGCCCTTTGGGCGCCCAATGCCAAGCGCGTCAGCGTCGTGGGCGCCTTTAACAACTGGGATGGCCACTGTCATCCCATGCGCTCCCTCGGCTCCTCCGGGGTATGGGAGCTGTTCATTCCCGGACTTGGCGAGGGCGCCTTGTACAAATACGAACTGCTCGATGGCAATGGCCAGATCCGGCTCAAGACAGACCCCTTCGGCTTCTTCTTCGAGAAGCCGCCCAAGAACGCCTCCATCGTCTGGAACACGCAAAGGTTCCAGTGGCAGGATGAGGCCTGGCTGGGTGAGCGACGGCGGCGCGACCCCTTGCGCTCGGCCATGAGCATTTATGAAATGCATTTGGGCTCCTGGCGCAAGACGTCGATGGGCGAATCGTTTGGCTATCGAGAGTTGGCGGAGCCCCTCATCAAGTATCTCAAGGAGATGGGATTCACCCACGTCGAGTTTCTTCCCGTGGCCGAGCATGCGTTTTACCCGTCCTGGGGCTACCAGGTGACCGGCTTTTACGCTCCGACCAGCCGCTACGGGACTCCCGAGGACTTCCAGTTTCTGGTCAACGCCCTGCACCAGGCCGGCATCGGCGTCATCATCGATTGGGTCCCCGCCCACTTCCCACGCGATGACTGGGCCCTGGCCCGCTTTGATGGCACCGCCTTGTATGAACACGAAGACCCGCGCCGCGGCGCCCACAAAGACTGGGGCACCCTCATCTTCAATTATGGCCGGCACGAGGTGCGGAATTTCCTCACCGCCAACGCGTTGTTCTGGTGCGACCGTTTCCACGTCGATGGGCTTCGAGTCGATGCGGTCGCCTCGATGCTCTACCTGGATTATTCACGGAACGAAGGCGAATGGATTCCCAACCAATACGGTGGGCGTGAGAACCTGGAAGCTATCGAGTTCCTGCGCCAGTTTAACCATCTTGCCCATACAGAGTTTCCCGGCGTGACCACCATCGCCGAAGAATCCACCGCCTGGCCTCAGGTGACCCGCCCCCCTTACCTGGGCGGCTTGGGCTTCTCCTTCAAGTGGAACATGGGCTGGATGCACGACACGCTGGAGTATTTCCGTCGGGACCCGATCCACCGTAGATACCACCAGAACGACCTTACCTTCGCCATGCTCTACCATCACAACGAGAACTTCATCCTCCCGCTCTCCCACGATGAAGTGGTGCATGGCAAGAGTTCGCTCCTGGGCCGCATGCCGGGTGACGACTGGCGGCGTTTCGCCAACCTGCGCGCCCTTCTGGGCTACCAATGGACCTTTCCCGGAAAGATGCTTTTATTCATGGGCGGCGAATTAGGCCAGAGCAGCGAATGGAACGCCAATGGCGAAGTGGAGTGGCCATTGCTCGAAGCGGGGCCATACCACAAAGGCTTGCAACAGTTTGTGCGCGACCTGAACCGCCTTTATGCGGAGGAGAAAGCGCTCTGGCAGGCCGATTATGACCCGGCCGGGTTCTTCTGGATTGACACTTCTGACCACGCCAACAGCATTCTGTCGTACTGCCGCCAGGATAGCGAAGGCCGCAGTCAACTAGTGGTCATTCTCAACCTGACGCCGGTCGCTCGCCAAAAGTACCGCATCGGCCTGCCCCATGCAGGCAACTGGCGTGAGGTTCTCAACAGCGATGCGGCTGCGTATGGCGGCAGCAACGTCGGCAACCTCGGCGGCGTGACGACCAGCGATTACAAGTGCCACGGCCAGCCATGCTCCGCCGAATTTACCCTCCCGCCCTTGAGCCTCATGGTGTTCAAGCGGCCTTAATGAAGGCCCTCAGGTTCTCTGTCGTAACGCCCGGGGGCATTCCACCGGCACAGGAGAGGATGACCTTCGTCTCACCGAGAGCCTTGGCTTCAAGCCGCAGCTTTTGAACGGCGGCGCAAACCTCCGTTGCCGAGCCGGCGGCGAGCACATCCCGCGGCGGGATATTGCCCAGGATTGCCAGGCGGTTTCCGGACATCCGGCTGAGTTCCGACAATGAATTGAATACACCCGGATTGTAAAGGTTGATTCCGATTTCCGGATAATAGGAAATGGATTGGGCGCATGCGGCGTCATTGTGAAAGAATTTGACCGCCACCCTCGGGGCATAAAGCTCCTTGAAATAGGGCAGACCGAATTCGGCGAAATCCTCGCGGCCGATGAAACCGACGATGTCGTCGAGGAGGAAGATGCCGTCGATAGTGGGGAAAGTCTCGCGCTGCAAGTGGTGCCACTTGCCGAGGAAACTCGTGACGAGGCGCAGGAGCCGGTGCGCCCGGCCGGGGTCCGTCTTGAGGAGCATGAGGAACTCGGTGGTTCCCATAAGGAAGCTGGCCACGTTCAGCGGGCCCCGAGAGACTGAGAAGCGGATCTGATGGCCCAGGTCTTCAATGCGCGGGCGGGTGCGCTTGAGCCGGTTTAGCATGAAGGGGAGCAAGCCGTCGGTCGCGGGATTCGGCTCCGAGAGATCATCGATCTGCGAGGGCTCGTGAATAAGCCTCTCGGCGAACGGGAATTCGTCTGCGTAAAAGACACATTTTACTCCGAAGGCCGACGGCTCGGTACACATCCCGAATTCGGACCAGAATCCCGGCAGGAAAATGACTTCCGGAAAGGTCTCAATTGCCTTGCGATTGGCCGCAAACCAGAGCTCCTCGCTGGTGAAGTAATCGAGGATGCTGGCGCCGTACCAATTCGGCAGCCAGGGGCTGTCGATGATGAATCCAATCGGGAGCGGGTCGAGCGCCTGCCCGTTGACAGCGCTCGTGAGCCGGTTCCATTGTGTGGTGGTCATAAGCGAAGATGGACAAGCGGGGAAGCGGATCGGTCGGATTGATGGAGTGATGTGTCATTGAGCAAGCGGGCGTTGGGGCTTGGAGGTCAGTGGACCCACTGTCCCGGCACCCCGCCACTCCACCAATCCATTACTCCGCCTCAGAACGCCTTGGTGAGGGTCAGGGCGATGGTGTGGCCCTGGAGACGGCCCTCGGCCAGAAATTCGTACTCATAGCGCAAGGAGGTGTTGAGGCCCAGCTTGGGACAGAAGGCGCTGATCTCCGGGCCGATGCCGGCCACTCGGTCGCGCTGGCTGTTGGAACCCCGGCCATAGTCTTCTGTCACCTGCTGCTGGTAGTAGCCGGCGAGGCCGACATCGATCGTTTTAAGCAAGGAACGGCTTAAGCCCCATTCAAGCGTATAGGCCTGGCCACGGGTGATGTCGGTGTCGTCCTGCTCCTGGTTGATCTCATAGCGGTTTAGTGCCGAGAGCGCCCATTTCTTGTCTTTGTCCATATACCAGGTGGCCCCGGCGGTGAACATGTGCGTCCAGTAACCCAAGCCCGCCCGCGTCGGGTTTGTAGGAGAAAAGTCGCCCGTTGGCGCCCAGATGCCGTAACCCGCGGAAACATCGAACTGTTTGAGATGCTTCGACCATGTGCCCTCGGCGAAGAGGTCACCGATGCCGAAAGTTTGGTCATGGAAAGGATTTGCCTTGAGTTCGGTGTACTGAAGGGGTAGCAGGGCATCCACCCCGAGGTAGCCGCCGAACAGTTTTTGGTCAGTAATCCAAACGAGGCGCGGCACATTTGCGTATATGAAGGCCCGCGCATTTACTCCCGGCAGGGCATGTCCGTCAATGTTGTTGAGCGTGTCCGCGTAGTAAAACACGTTGTAGTCGCGCAGGTAGAGGCCAGGCGGCGGTAGAGTCGCGCCTTTAATGCCTTCAACCCCGGGCACATAGTGCGCAGTGGGTTGAGCGTAGGTGAGTGCGGGCAGGGCCAGCAGGGCCGCGCCCAGGATTCGATACGTTAGGTTCAGTTTCATGATGTGTTTGTTCAGGTTTGCGCAATACCCGAGTTTCGGGTTTGAAACCAAGACAGCCTGGCGTCCAGGCACAAGGCGAGGAACCAAGCGGCCGTCTTGGAAATCGGTATCAGGCCAATGGCGTCCGCGGCGCGGGTGACACGCCGGTTCGGCGCCCATTAGACATCCTGGAGCTTGCCGGTCTGGTAAGTCTCGTAGGCGCTCAGGTCCAGGAGTCCGTGTCCGGAGAGATTGAAGAGAATGACCCGTTTTTGCCCGGCCTCGCGTGCTTTGATCGCCTCATCCGTCACGGCGGCAACTGCGTGAGCCGTTTCGGGAGCCACGATGATGCCTTCGGTCTGGGCGAACAGCGTAGCGTCTTTAAAGACTTTGGTCTGGTGATAGGCCTGGGCTTCGATCAGGCCCAGCTTGAGGGCGTGGCTGACCATGGGAGACATGCCGTGGTAGCGCAAGCCGCCGGCATGGATGGCTGGGGGCATGAACTTGTGGCCCAAGGTGTACATCATCAACAGGGGCGTCGTTTCGGCGGTGTCGCCGAAGTCGTAACGAAGATTTCCTTTGGTCAGCGACGGGCAAGCCGTTGGCTCGACGCCCACGATACGGTAGGGCTTCTTCTCGGTAATCTTCTTGTGGATGAATGGGAATGCCAGGCCCGCAAAATTGCTACCTCCGCCGCAGCAGCCGAAAATCACATCCGGTTCCTCGCCAGCCATCTCCATTTGCTTGATGGCTTCCTGGCCGATGACACTCTGGTGGAGACACACGTGGTTGAGCACGCTGCCCAGCGAGTATTTGGTATCCGGATGCTTCATCGTATCCTCGATGGCCTCGCTGATGGCCATGCCCAGACTGCCTGGACAATGCGGGTCCTCGGCCAGCACCTTGCGGCCGTATTCGGTTTCTTCGCTCGGGCTGGGATGCACCGTCGCACCCCAGGTGTGTATGAGCATTCGGCGATACGGCTTGTGCTGATAGCTGACCTTGACCATATAGACGGTACATTCCAGGCCGAAGAGCTTGCACGCCATTGACAGCGCCGCCCCCCATTGGCCCGCCCCGGTCTCAGTGGCCAGGCGCTTGGTGCCGGCCACCTTGTTGAAATAGGCCTGGGCCACCGACGTATTCACCTTATGACTTCCCGCGGGGCTGGCGCCCTCGTACTTATAATAAATATGGGCCGGGGTTTGCAGGGCCTTTTCAAAACGCACCGCTCGCAACAGCGGCGTCGGCCGCCAGAGCGCATAAACGTCCCGGACGGGTTCCGGAACCTCTATCCAGCGTTCAGGGCTTGTCTCCTGGCCCACGAGGTTCTCCGGGAAAATCGCCAGCAGGGCCTCGGGAGGAATGGGTTCTTTGGTGCCCGGATGCAGGGGAGGCGGGAGCGGTTCGGGAAAGTCGGCGAGCAGGTTGTACCAGGTCTTTGGGATGTCGGATTGAGTTAGATCAAATCGTGTTTGCATGGCCAGTCCAGATTCAAGGTTCAGATTCCAGCGCCCTCACGCTAGGGAATCACCCGGGCTAAGTCACGAAAAAACTTCTCCCATCGCTCAGGTCTTATCCTCAATCAACCCCCGCCGCGCGCTGCTCAGAAGCTGATCGACGAAGCCGGTGCAATAAACGCCGCGGCGGAAATTCGGGTCTTGGAGGATCGCTTGCTGGAACGAGATCGTGGTCTTGATGCCGGTAATGAGGAACTCGCTTAAAGCGCGGCTCATCTTGTCCATGGCCTCTCGCCTGTCGCGTCCAAACGTGATAAGCTTGCCGATCATCGAGTCGTAATACGCCGGGATGGTGTAGCCGGCATAAGCGTGGGTGTCCACCCGGACACCGCGTCCGCCCGGTTGATAGTGCATTTCGATGCGGCCCGGGCTGGGGCGGAAGTCGTCAAAGGGGTCTTCGGCGTTAATGCGGCATTCGATGGCATGACCCTTAGGCTGGAAATCGCTTTGGGAGAGCTTTAGCGGTTCGCCCATCGCCAGCATGATTTGCCAGCGGACAATATCGATGCCGGTGACTTCCTCAGTGATGGCATGCTCAACCTGGATGCGCTTATTCACCTCCAGGAAATAAAAATTGCCCTGGTTATCCACGATAAACTCGACCGTCCCGGCGTTGGTGTAATTGGCCACCTCGGCAATCCGCAGGGCCGCCTTGCCCATCTTGTCCCGGAGCTTTTTAAACTTGCCTTCGAACAGCGGAGAAGGGGTTTCCTCGAGGACTTTTTGGTTGCGGCGCTGGATAGAGCAGTCCCGTTCACCAAGATGGATGAGGTGGCCCTTGTTGTCTCCCAGAATTTGGAATTCAACATGATGCGGGTTCTCGATGTACTTCTCGATATAGACGCCAGAATTGCCGAAGGCCTTTTCGGCCTCGGTTCGAGCCGTGTAGAACCCTTTGACCAGGGAAATGTCATTGTGGGCCACCCGCATGCCCCTTCCACCCCCGCCGGCAATGGCCTTTATCATGACCGGATAGGTGATCCGCTTGGCGATAGCCAAGGCCTCCTGTTCGGTCTCCACTACTCCGTCGGAACCGGGCGGGCTCGGCACGCCGGCCTTCTTGGCCAGGGCGCGGCTGACCGCCTTGTCGGCCAAGGCATTCATTGCGCGGGAACTCGGCCCGATAAACCGGATATTGCAGCTCTCGCAGACGTCGGCAAAATGAGCGTTTTCAGAGAGAAACCCATAGCCTGGATGGATGGCATCCACATCGGCGATCTCGGCGGCGCTGACGATCCGGTCGATCCTCAGATAACTCTCGCTGGCAGGGGCCTTGCCGATGCAGATCGCCTCATCCGCCAGTTGAACATGCATCGAGTTTGCGTCCGCTTCGGAATAGACCGCAACAGTGCGGATATTCATCTCCTTGCAGGCGCGGATGATGCGGACGGCAATTTCGCCGCGGTTAGCTACCAGAAGTTTTTCGAACATGAGACTTCTGCTTAGGAGGGGCGGAGCTTGAACAGGCTCTGGCCAAATTCAACCGGGCGGGCGTTCTCCACCAGCGCCTGGGTTATGACCCCCTTTGCCTCGGCCTTAATCTCGTTCATCACCTTCATCGCCTCGATAATACAGACGACCGTGTCCGGGTTCACTTCCATCCCAACCTCAATGTACGGGGCCGAATCCGGAGAGGGGGCGCGATAGAATGTGCCGATCATCGGAGACTTGATTTCGAGTTCATTCGTGGCCGGCGGGGCGGGCGGCGCTACCGGCGGCGCCACCAGAACAGGCGGTTGGACATACGTCATGGTCGGAGGCGGCTCCTCGTAAGAAGCGGTTCCCGCGCCGTTATTGCCGCCGCGCTTCAGCCTGATTTTGAAATCCGGTTTCTCTAGCTCAAACTCCGAAATGGAGTTCTTCTTCATCAGGTCGATGATGGCTTTGATGACTTTTAGGTCCACAGTGAAAATCGTCCAAGTTAGCAGTCCTGCCATTCCGTCCCAACCAGACAAATAGAAAAAGCAGCAGCCGAAATTCGACTCTGCTTGGCCATTAGTTCAACTGCCGCGACCATACGGCATTAGCGGGAAGCGAGTCAAGCTCAAAAAACACGTCATGGCTGAGATTCATCAAAACGGGCCAATATGGGAAGCAAAAAACCTGCTTTTCAGCCAGATTCACTTTTCGGTAACGTTAATGGCCGCCTGCAGCCCCAACAGATACGACCCTGCCCCAAAACCGCTAATCGTCCCCCGGCATACCGGGGCAATCACAGAGCGGCAGCGAAAGTCCTCACGCGCATGAACATTCGAGAGGTGAATCTCGATGGTCGGCATCTCGGCCGCCGCAATGGCATCTCTCAGCGCGATGCTGGTGTGGGTATAAGCCGCCGCGTTGAGGACAATGGCATCAAACTGTCCTTGGGCCTGCTGGACCCAGGTGACCAGCTCGCCTTCGGCGTTGGATTGCCGGAACTCTATCTCCGCTCCGGAAGCGGCGGCTCGCTCCCGTACCTGGGCTTCGATATCTGCCAGGCTCGCGCGTCCATAAACTCCCGGCTCACGCTGGCCTAACAAGTTCAGGTTCGGTCCGTTCTGAAAAAGGATTCTCACTCGTCGGGGATGCACCCTAGCAAACGACTCGGGCCCCTGTCGATTCCTTTATTGCCTTCCTGAATCTGGGTACTGGACCAATTCTTCGGGCATAGCCATGAAGAATCGATACCGCCACCCCCGGCGGTGCTGGGAGGCGCGCCTGGTGTCAGAGCCCGGCGAGATGCGGCGGGCTTAGCGCAGCCATTAGTCGTGCTTGTACTTTGATGTTGCCGATAAAAAACATTGCAGCCTTGCCCCGACATTTGCTATTTCTTCCATGTCAGGCAGCCGTATAGGACAGTGAGGACCGCGGCGCCAAGCCTCGGTCACCGCCATCGCGGCCGCCTGCGTCAGGAAGGAATGAAATGGAACTTAATCCGAAGGCTCCTCCGGCGGGCACCTTGGCTTGCCTCCCACCTGTAGTCACTCACACACCCACACACTAATATAT
>JBJKSV010000823.1:0-5352 GCA_046703605.1 Limisphaerales bacterium | reverse complement strand
GATCGAGCCAATCGAACCCGCAGCGGTTGGCCTGGGTTTCGTAGTTCTTGCCCGGAATCTGGCGGCTGCGCCGGAGCCAGTGAAAGGCCTCGTGCCCGGCGAGCCAGACAAATGCCTCCTCCTTGGCATGGAACCAATCTTCTCGCCAGACCCATTCACATTTGCCCTGATTGAGGGTGCGTGTCCCCACGGCGTACATGGCTGAGTATGGAAACTCACCAGCCGCGATGGAAACCGAGCAGCGAATCCGGTAGCCGAGCTTCTTCTTCCGGTTTGGGTATCTGCACCGGCCCCAGACGCCCTGCGTTACAGTCTTTCTCGTCCGGTCATATAGCCGGACATATTGGAGTCGGCTGGTGTCGAACTGCCCCAGCTTGCGCCGGAGGAAATGCTCTTGTGCGACACGCCGGAGAAGGTGGCCGAATACTGGCGGCTACACGTGGCGACCAACCCGTATTTCAACCCGGAATGCGAGTGCCTGGTTGTTCTGCTGCTCACGACCCGCAGGCGGGTCAAAGGCCATCAACTGCTCACCATGGGCACGATGGACACCCTGCTGACCGATAGCCGCCTTATCTTCCGCACCGCGATGGTCGGCGGAGGGGCGGCAATCATCCTGGCACACAATCACCCGAGCGGTGAGGCGCAACCGTCCGAGGCTGACATAAGGGTAACCCATAACCTTGTGCGGGCAGGGCAGATTCTCAATATCCAGGTGTTGGACCATGTCATCATCGGCAACCCTCACATCTGCTCCTTGCGCCAGTTGGGGCATATCGCCTGAGACCGGCATTTCACGCGCCACCCGTAATTGGTTGGCGTGCTTTTTATCGCGCGCTATGGGGTCTCACATTGGCGACGGACAAGATCACTTTTGGTGGTTGGCCTAGAGTGCTTCGCTTTGACGAGGCCCAGCCAAAATGGGGGTCGGGCGACGGCTCGCCAAGGAGGTAGGGATGGGGAATCCCGTTGAAGGAAACGACCCGTCACCCAGACCATGACTAGCGTGGTGGCTAATCTAGAGGCATGTCAAGATCGGAAAGAATGGGGTGCCGAAAAAATCAAAACCTCAGGGTCATCCTCACCATCCTCTGTCATTAGCAAGAACACGCTTCCGAGCATCCGCTCTGCTCGGGAGAGCCGCTCGCTAATCCAACCTCTTGGCTCCCATGAAATTCGGTTCTTACTCAAGCAAAGAAAAAGCAAAATACGGTCAATCAAAGCCAATAGATGTGTAGTCATGCACCTGCATTACGTGAGATACACGCACCTACGAGCAACGACGGCTCAATAGCATACCCGGTGGCAGTAGGGTGCATCGGCCGCATGGAGCTTGACCCCTGGCTCCAATCTCCCCGCGGCTGCCACCGGGTGACTCTTCCTGGTGCATTTGAGTTCTAGTTGCTGCATCGTCTTTCCGGCTTTTCTTGACCTGAGCCAGATCGGCGATGCGCCGGTCCACTCGATAGAGGCATCGCTTGGGGAGCACCGGGTCTTTTCATGATTCTCCCTATACCCTCTTGTGTCACCACTTCATATAAGGATCAAGGTCGAGGGGCTGTGGAAGCTTGGTTTCCAAGTGCCGCCGCTCCCCGCTACCCTCGAGCGTTTGCGAAAGTCGAGTTAAGGTTGACCGCTGGCCGCTTGATAGGAGCCTGATTGAGGGCCAGGAGTGACGGTCACCGTGGTCTGGCTAAATTCCGGCGAGATGAGATACGAGCCGTTAAGCTGTCGCAGTTGCAGTGTCTCGCTATCGCTGCGTCCATCAGGGTAGGTGCGCGCGACTTTGACCAGCACTGCATTTGAGACCGTTTGAGATTCGACCGGTTGACCGATAGAGATTGAGGCGATCCCGTTGAACTCACCCTCCGTGCCAGGGGCCAAGGCCATTCCTTCCTTCGCCTTGGCGATCATCGCACTGACAGCCTTCGCGGCATCCTCGATACTAATATTGGGCTGGGCCTCTCGAACCTTTACGAACAAGATGTCCTTGAAGCTCTGGAAATCCAACAGCTCGGACATTCGTTTCGCCTGGTTATTTCCGGCGGCCCAGAGGAAGGTCTCTATTGCCGCCTGTGGGCTTTCGGCGCCGACGTCTTGAAGTTGGTCGGCGGGCAGAATCAGGGGCCGATCGGAGGTGGGCTGGGTCTCGCTGGTTGTACTCGCGGAGCGATTTGTCAATTCTCGTTCAAGGACACCCACCTGTCCCCGAAGTCGGAGTAGCTCATCGTGCTCCGCGCGCAAGCGCGCCAACTCATCGGTGTCCAATTTCAACCGGCTCAATCTCCGGTTTTGAGCGCGCAGCTTTCCAATCATGTCCGCCTGCTGGGCCTCCGCGCGCGTCTGCTGCCGTAAGGCGAGGTTCTCTTTCCGCAGCTCTTCGGTGGCATGCTGTTGGAGCACCAAAGGAGTAGTGACCGCCGCGAGAACCAACGAGGCAGCCACGCCGAGTTTTAGATTGGTCATGGACATAAGTCTGATAAAAGTGAGGGTGAGACCCGCACTGGAGGCGGCGGCAGCCATCGCCACGCCGGCAACGCTGGCCGCCAAGCCTACGGGCGCGGCGGTGACGGCATGGTCAGCCAGCAGCGTTGCCAAGGTGGCGGTCGAAAGCGTCTTCCCTCGACGAATCAGCAGGTGTCGTAGCTTGCCCAATGCGCGCGTCACCCGCTTTTGGGCGGCGTCGTCGCTGACACCCAACGCCGCCCCCAGTGTCCGGAGATCCTTTTCTTGAAAGAACCTGAGCACGATCACATGGCGGTCCTTGGCGCTCAGGCGGTTGATCGCTTCGTCCAGTGCAGGGGCGACTTGTTGCCAGAAGTGCTCGTTGTCCGGGGATTCCAGAATCGCGTTCATGGTGCTGGCCTCTTGTTCGCGCCGCCGCCGCCGTCGCTCGGCGCGCATCATCTTGGACGCGGTAAAAAAGGTATGACGGTAAAGCCAGCCGGCAACCGCAGTTTCTACTGGCAAAGTACCTGCTCGGCGAGCAAGGTCCGCAAACACCCTTTGGACGGCATCTTCCGCCAGCGAAGCGTCGCCTCCGGCGCAACGCAGCGCTGTTGAGTACACCAAATCGACTCGTCGGTTCACCAGTTCGGTGAAGGCCTCTTCCGAGCGATTCTCGGAGTATTCGCGTAGCAATTGACCATCACTCACCATAGCCGTTTTCTATAATAAACCCGCTGGAGGGCAAGATCCGACACAAAAAACCCAGAGGTGGTCCGCCCCACCTCGCGAGGTCTGCGTCAGACACCCTGGGTTAGCTGGAGCGTCGGCCCTGAGACACCGACATCAAGGCGGCGCGCGAACGTCATCGTGGGCCGTGATAGGCAACCCTCACTTCCGCTCGTTGCGCCAGTTTGAACATATCAGTTGAGACTGGAATCAAGCGCGCCGCCGTTTCCCTCGGCGGCTGCCAACGGGTGGCTCCTCCTGGAGGAGTTGATCTCCCGCTGCCGTCCCCTCCACCAAGCGCGTGTCGGCGCACCAGAGGACGGATATGACTTGCATTTCGATGTCCCAGAGCGTGATACTCTGCCATGAGCTCCACGTTGCGCGTGTTGCACTTGGAAGATGATCCCGACTTCGCCGGGTTGGCCAAAGCGATGCTGGAGAAGGAAGGGTTCGAGATTCGTCTGACCCTTGTGGACAGTTGTACAGGTTTCACCCATGCTCTGGAGAGGGAGCCTTATGACATCATCCTCGCGGACTATGCCCTGCCGACCTGCACCGGAATTCAGGCACTTGAGATAGCGCGAGAACGATGCCCTGACACGCCGTTCATCCTGATCTCCGGCACTGTGGGCGAGCAGACGGCAATCGAGAGTCTCAAGCAGGGTGCAACCGATTATGTGCTCAAACTGTGGATCGACCGGCTGGTGCCGACAGTGCGGCGCGCGGTTAGCGAGGCGCAGGAACGCTGGAGACGGAAACGGGCTGAGGCGGAGCTGGCCCGCCGTGATCGGTACCTTCGCGCCCTGACAGAAAACTCCCCGGACGTGCTGACGATTCTGAGTGCGCAGGGGGTCTTTTCGTACAACAGCCCGTCGGTGAAACATGTGCTTGGCTTCGACGCCTGCGATCTCGAAGGAAATGACGCCTTTGAGTTGGTGCATCCTGAGGATGTGGCACGCGCGCGGGAAGCATTCCAAGCAGTGTTGCAGAAGCCTGACCAACGAATTAGGCAAGAGCTTCGGTATCGGCGTCGGGACGGATCCTGGTGTCACCTGGAAGTTGTCGCACAGAACCGGCTGGAAGACCCGGATATAGCGGGTGTCGTGTTAAATACGCGCGACGTCACGGAGCGGAAGGAGGTCGAAGCACAACTGCGGCAGGCCCAGAAGATGGAAGCTCTTGGGCAATTGGCGGGAGGAGTCGCCCACGACCTGAACAATATACTGACGCCGGTTATGATGTCGGTGGAGTTGCTCCATGCGAAGGCGAGCCGCACGGAGGATCAGGATCTCCTGACCAGGATGCAAGACAACCTCAAGCACGGAGCGGACATCCTCAGGCAGATACTGTGGCTGGGGCGCGGCTTGAAGGGCAAACGGGAATTGGTCGATGTAGGGGGCGTGCTCGAAGAGATTGCCCGGTTCGTTCGGAGCGTGTTTGACAAATCAATCAAGCTTCACACGCAAGTTTCCACCGATCTCCAGGACATCATGGGGGACGGGACGCACGTGTATCAGGTGCTGCTCAATCTATGCCTCAATGCACGAGATGCGATGCCCTCCGGAGGACTGCTCACCCTCGGAGCTCGAAATGTCATTGTCGATGAAGAAAAGGCTGCGCTGCATGCTGGGGCCAAGACAGGGCAATTTGTCCAATTCGAGGTTGGCGACACAGGCACGGGCATCCCCGCTGAGGTTCGCGAGCGCCTCTTTGAACCCTTCTTTACGACGAAGGAGAAGGGCACGGGGTTGGGGCTGTCCACGGTGCAGATGATCGTCAAGAGCTATCAGGGGTTCATAGAGGTGGAGAGCGAAGCCGGCAGTGGAACGACGTTCCGCGTGTTTCTTCCGGCGCATGAGGGGTGTGGTGCTAAGCACCCTTGAGATCTACATGGTTGTGGTCGCCCCTTCGAATAGTCGGTGCGTCGAGCACAGGAGTGCCATACGTGGAAAAATGTCAGGCGTTGTTCGATGCCAGTCGCGCTGAGAGAACGCTCGATGCGCTCGAATCCTCAAATGACCATCATACCCAGCGCCACCGCATCGAACATGTTGGCGTGGAACCGCTCCTTCCATTTGCGTTCGTGGACTCGGTACGCCTTGAGTTCCGGGTACCGGGCAATGACCGCATTCGCAACCTCGGCTTTCGTCGCCCAGCCGTCGCCGCAGATCGCTTTGT
>JBJKSV010000822.1:0-3770 GCA_046703605.1 Limisphaerales bacterium | reverse complement strand
ATGAGTTGCCCAAATGCATTCGAGGGCTGATTTTATCATCGCTGCTCTGGTGGCTTTGCCCCCGGCTGCAATGCAACGAGCGAAAGGACTGTTTTATGATTGGAGTGGGCCTGATTATCTTGCTGGTGGTCGTTATTGTCCCGGTTTTCGTGATCCTGATGTGGGGGGTCAGCGGCTACAATCGGCTGGTGGGGTTGCGCAATCGTTACAAGAATGCTTACGCCCAGATCGATGTGCAGCTCAAACGCCGCTACGACTTGATCCCGAACCTGGTCGAGACCGCCAAGGGCTATCTCAAGCACGAGCGTGGCACGCTAGACGAAGTGGTCGCCGCGCGGAGTGCGGCCGCCAGCGCCAGTGTGCGGGCGGCCCAGGCTCCGGGCGACGCCGCGGCCATGAAGGAGTTGTCGGGCGCTGAGGCGGCGCTGAGCGGCACGCTGGGCCGGCTCTTCGCCGTGGCCGAGGCCTACCAGTTTACCGCACCTTCCACCGGTCGAATATAAAGACTTTAACCCAGTCCAGCGCGAAGAAGTAACCGATGGTTGCCCCGGCGATAATCGCCAACCACTGCAAAGGAATCGCGGGCACATGCCAGCCCGAGAGCGCGATGAGCGCCGTCACCGCCAGCCCCAGTGCCGTGCTGCCGAGCATCGCCCGGCTCGGCGGCGACGACCAGCAAGGACCGCGCTCCCGCAGCAGATAGACCCCCGCCTGTGAACTCAGAATCACGGCCGCGAAGGTCAGTGTCTGCAAAGGCCCGCTATCCAGGCGCAGCTCGTAGGCGCCGAACAAGAAGACGCCAAACGTAAAGGCCACGCGCAACAGGCCCAGGCCGACACCCACCGCCGTGATGGAGCGCGTGTGCCAGAGGTTGGGCTGGCGCGAGATGCTCATGCGGTCGGTCGTCAGCGCCATGGTCAGGAAATCGTTGAGGAAAATGATGAGTACCATCAGCATCGGTGTGAGAGGTTTGTGGCCGGTGAGGAGGAAGCCGCCGGCCAGCAGGAGCATCAGCTCGACTTTCTTGGAGAGCATGTTGAGCGTGTAGGCCAGCACGCGCTGAAACACGCGCCGGCTGGTCTGGATGGCCGGCACCAGGTTGCCCAGCCCCGGCTGCGTCAGCACGATAGCCGCGGCGGCCTTGGCTACATCCGTCGCATTGGCCATTGCCACGCCCACCTCGGCCTGCCGCAGCCCCGGCGCGTCGTTGACGCCGTCGCCGCTCATGCCCACCACCGCACCCTGCCGCTGAAAAGCGCGCACCAATTTGAATTTGTCCTCGGGAAACACGCCGGCAAAGACGCTGGCTTTGAGCGTCTCGGCTCCCAAGTCGCCATGCAGCGCGTCCGGCGGGCAGAGCTGTGGGGGAATGCCCACCTCCTCGGCCACTGCGCGGGCGGTAAGCGCATTGTCGCCGGTGACCATCACCACGCGCACACCGGCCTCCTGCATCGCGGCCACGACCGCGCGAGAGTCCTCCCGCACGGCGTCCTCCAGGCCAATCAAGCCCGCGAATGCAAACGGGCTGTCGCTCGCGGTGGCGACCCCAATGACGCGTTGGCCACGGGCAGCCAGCTCCTGTTCCTGCGGCAGCCAGGCGGACTCTGCCAGGCCGCAAAGCCGGGCGATGACTGCAGGCGAGCCCTTGGCGTAACGGCGGACGCCCGTCCCTTCGCGATAGGCCGCCTCGGCCCGCTTGGTGGCCGGGTCAAACGGTTTGAATTCGATCCGATGGCTGCCGTTACCCGCTAAGCCACGAGCCGTTGCGGCACGGACCATCGCGCCGTCCACCGGGTCCTGTCCGGCCGGATCGCTGGCGAGCCACGCAGCGCGCAGCAATGATTCCTCGCTCCCCCCGGCCATCGGGCGCAGGGTGCGGGCGGTGGCTTCGTTGCGCGTGAGCGTGCCGGTCTTGTCGCTGCAAAGCACCGTCATGGAAGCGATATCGTGCAACGCACTGAGGCGGGTGACCAACGCGCCGAATTTTGACAGTTCCAAAGACCCAAGCGCGGCCGCCAGCGTGAAGGTGGCCGGCAGAGCGACGGGAATCGAGGCCAGCAGGATGGTCATGACCAGTGGCAGGACCTCTTCGAGCGGCAGCCCCTCCAGATGCGCCACGCCTGCGACCACGACGATCAGGCCCACATTGAGGACGAACAGGTCACGCACCACCCGCACAATCTCATGCTCCTGCCGGTTGGCGGAGCGGGCGGTGCGCACCAACTCGGCCGTCTTGCCGAAAAACGTGCGTGGGCCGGTGGCTGTGACCAAACCCGTGGCTTCGCCGCCGCGCACCATCGCTCCCGCGTAGGCGGTTTGAGCGGAGAGGACGGATACGGCGGCGGATTCGCCGGTCAATGCCGATTGATCCACCAGGAGGGAACCGTCGCACAACCGGACGTCCGCCGGCACGATGCCTCCCTGGCGCAGGTGAATCAGGTCATCGGGCACCAGGTCCTCAGCGCTGATGGTTTGCCAGCGACCCTCGCGCCGGACCCGGGCTTCGACGCGCAGTTGCTGGCGCAACAACGCCAGCGCCTTCTGGGCTTTGCCTTCCTGCAAAAAGCCGAGCACCGCGTTGGCCACCAGCAACCCGCCAATAACGGCCGCCTCGACTTGTTCGTGCAAGAACAACTGGATAATAACGGTGGCTTCGAGCAACCAAGGAATGGGCGCCCAAAACCGGTTCAGAAACTGGCGCAGGGGATGGGGCGGCTCCTCGCGCACGGCATTGGCGCCGAACTGCTCCAGCCGGGCGCGGGCCTCCGCAGACGTCAAGCCAGCAGCCTCCTGACACGAGGGCACGGTAGCGTGGCTTGTATCCAGACCTGGAGCGGCAGTTTCCATGGTTTCAAGTAGTAGAATATGCACTGAATGCCTTGTCCTGGCAAAGCGCCGGGATCGGCCCCTGGCGGATGCCTAACGCAAGGCCGCCACAAGACCTGATCGTGACGGCCCTGGAGTCGGCGGGCGTCGTGGTCGATCCAGCCAGCAAGACGCTCAAACGCCTGCCGCCATCCCGCTCAAGCAAACCGGTTAAGCAGGTCAATTACAAGGACGCGGGGGAACCCGGAGAATCGAGGCCTAATCAATT
The DNA here is from genome assembly GCA_046703605.1 of Limisphaerales bacterium. Taxonomy (GTDB): domain Bacteria; phylum Verrucomicrobiota; class Verrucomicrobiia; order Limisphaerales; family UBA8199; genus JAJYHY01. The sequence goes on along the minus strand of JBJKSV010000822.1, from coordinate 676 downwards.
GGGTGTTTTTTTGCTGCCGAAGAACGAGCTGGTCGCGGCCAACTGTTGGGCGAGGGTGGCGAAGGTGCCGACGAAGGCAACGACGAGCTGCCAAAGCTCCTTCTGGGTGGCAAAGAGCAGGACCGCAATGACGGTAATGGCAATGCCAACGGGGCTGCGGATTAAAGCCCAATCGGGCCGAGTTCCCCGTTGGGTCTTCTCGGATGGGGCGGTCTGTGGTTCTTTTGGAAATTGTTCCCGAGCGTAAGCCCTGAGATTGGGGGCCATGCTCAGTTGTGGATTGAACCAGATAACGCTCTTTTTCAGGAGGTCCAAGACCTCGGAACGGTCCGGCTGAACAAACCCATGGGTCGCGATCTGATACAGCGCCGCCTTCGCCGCGGGCGAGCATTCTGCCCATACCTTGGCGGGAGGCTCCATCGGGATGGTGGGCGGCCCCTGGCGCGGCAGCTCCCAGAGCAGGAGCCGGCGGGCGATGAGCCAGGCCAGCAGGAACGGGACAGCGGCGACGGCTCCCAAAACAAGGTACCAGCCCAAGCGCCAATCGAGCTCTTTGAATGGCGGGCTGGACCATCCCGAAATCCAACCCGCGGTGGGGTACCGACAGTTGCCCGGGATCGCCGGCATGTGGGGATAAGGGCCGCCCTGAAGGGTCTGTTCCTGCGGGTGGCCGTTG
>JBJKSV010000821.1:0-10257 GCA_046703605.1 Limisphaerales bacterium | reverse complement strand
TCGGCCAGCAATTCGACTTTCCCCTCCAGCACCGGCGGAGCGGCGAAGAAGACGACATCATCGGCGGGAAGGACATCGGGCTTTCCGGAAACGCGCGCTTGGCCATGAATCCAGAGTGTCGGCTTCGCTTTCCATTGCGCCTGGAGGAGAATCGTCCGGGGCTGCCCTTGCAGCTTGACGGAACGGGTCAGCAGGGTTTTGCCATTTGCGCGGAGGGTGACGGTAGCGGTCTTGGCGGGACCCAGGTGGCTGAGCTTCACCGCAAAATGCACCACAGACTCGTTGCCGTCGAGTTCACGTGAGATGCGCGGTTCAGAGAGCGAGAGATTGGGCAGAGAGGCAGCCGCGGCGCGGGGCAGCTCGATTCGGATATTTCTCAAGAATGGCGGGGTATCGACCTGCTGCGCCCATTGGTTCTGTTGGTTGTCTCCGAGGAAGACGATTCGGCGTTCGCGGCCAGGCGACCGCTCCAGCAGCGAGTTTGCTAAGCGGAAGGCTGCCAAATAAGAGCCGCGCTCAAGAGAAGGCTGCAGGGATGCAACCTTCCGCTTTGCCGCCTCGGTATTATCGCCGAAGGAGACGAGCAGCCGCGGAGTTGCCCGGAGTTCAACGACAGCGATTCGCCTCTTAGGGTGCGGCCGACTCAAGGCGCGCAGAATCCGGTCGCGGTCGTGTTGGAATCCGTTCCCGGCCTGATGGCTAAGTGTATTGTCCAAAATGTAAACCCGGCTTTCTTTGACCGGGAGAGTTAGGGCGGTACGAAAGTAGGGCCAGGCAAAGGCCGCTGCTAAGAGCAGGACCGCAACTACCCGGAGCGCCAGCAGGAGCAGGTTCTGAAGACGCAAGGGGGCCCGATGCGCCGGTGGCTGGTCTTCCAGAAAGCGAAGCGCAGAAAACCGGAAGGGATTCGACTCCTGCTTGCGCCTGAGGTGCAACCAAAGCGGCGCGGCGACCGCCAACGCGCCAAGCCACAGCCAGGGATTGAGAAAAGAGAAGGGCATTGGAGCATCATTCTGGTTCTGGCGCCGGTATGAGGGCTAAAGCGAGTGTTTGCGGCGAGAGAGAAACAGCGCCAATGCATTACAGGGGTTCAGGTCCGTACGCACTAAAAAGTGGGACATCTCCAGTCCCTGGAACAGATCGCGATAGGCCTCCATGAATTGACTGAAGCGGGTCAGGTACATTTGCCGCGCGGTCTCAGGGACGATGGTGCGGCGCAGCCCCGTTTCCAAATCGACGAAGACCTTGGGGCCGGCAAACGGGAACTCCAGCTCATCCCGGTCGAGCACCTGGAAAATCACAACCTCGTGCCCCTGAAACCGAAGCTGCTGAAAACCGCGTCTGACCTCTTCCGAGGGCTCGAGCAGGTCGGAGAAGAACAGGAGCACGCTGCGGCGCTGGGCCAGCCTGGAGGTATGTTCCAATAGAGGGGAGAGGCAGACGCCGCCCGCCGGGCGCAGGGCCTCGAGCTGGCGCAATAGCAGCCCCAGTTGGCCGGGCTTTTGGGACGGGCGGACAAATGAGGGGACGTTGTCCTCGCCGTTGAAGGTGATCAGCCCGCCGGCATCATTCTGCTTGAGCAAGAACCATCCAACCGCTGCGGCGAACACCTTGGCGCATTCGAGCTTGGAGGCCCAGGCATTCTGGCCGCGATAGGCCATCGAGGCGCTGGAGTCGCACACGAGGTAAAAGCGCAGGTTCGTTTCCTGCATATAGCGTTTGATGCAGAGGCGATCGTTGCGCGCATAGAGCCGCCAGTCCAGCCGCCGTAAATCGTCTCCGGGCTGGTAGCGGTGATAATCGCTGAAGTCGAAACTCACTCCGTGGAACGGGCTGCGGTGCGGGCCTGCCAGAAACCCCTCCATCAAGTAGCGCGCCTTGAAATCGAGTCCCTCGAGGCCCGCGAAAACACCCGGATCGAAGCCGTCCGAGAGCGTGTGCAACGGGGGTGTCATCGGTTGAAGGCTCTGGGAATGTCCTGGAGCAATTGGGCGATGATCTCGTCAGTCGTCCTGGCCTCGGCGTCGGCCTGAAACGTACGGATCAAGCGGTGCCGCAACACCAGCGGCGCCAGGGCGGCCACATCCTCGCAGGCGACATTAAACCGGGCCTGGCACGCGGCCCGGGCTTTGCCGGCAACGATTAGATACTGGCTGGCGCGCGGGCTGGCCCCCCAGCGAACCCAGCGCCGGATGTAATCGGGGCTTTGCTCGCCGCCGGTTGGCCGCGTGGCCCGAACCAGGCGCACGGCATAGTCAACCACGTTGGGCGCGACCGGTATCTGCGCGACCGCCTGGCGGAATCGCATGATTTCATCGCGGCTCAGCACCGGATGGAGCCGGTCCAGCGGTGTGAACGAGTGCTCGGCCACCACCCGCAGTTCCTGCTCCAGGGTGGGATACTCCGCCTGCAATTGGAACAGGAACCGGTCCAGTTGCGCCTCCGGCAACGGATAAGTCCCCTCCTGCTCGATCGGGTTCTGTGTTGCCAGCACGATGAACGGCTCGTCAAGCCGGTGGACTTTGCCTCCGGCTGTTACTGTCTTCTCCTGCATGGCCTCGAGCAGAGAGGCCTGCGTTTTGGGCGGCGTGCGGTTGATCTCGTCGGCCAGCAGTACTTGGGTAAAGATTGGTCCGCGGGCGAAGGCAAAACGGCGATGCCCTGTCGCCGGGTCCTCCTCAAGGACCTCGGTTCCTGTAATATCCGAAGGCATGAGGTCGGGGGTGAATTGAATGCGGGAGAAGCGCAGGTCCAGAGAACGGGCCAGGGCCTGGACCAGGAGCGTCTTGGCCAAACCAGGCACTCCCACCAGCAGACAATGACCGCGTGAAAGCAGCGCGTAGAGAACCGCCGCGATAATGTCCTCGTGGCCAATGATGACCTTGGCAACCTCTGCTTGGAGTTGCTCGAGGCGGGGCGCCAGTTCATCCAGCACCGCAACGGGATCCTCCTGCCCGGACGGAGCGAGGCTGGCAGAAGGGCGCGTGGCCGTGCCAATTCCACGAGCCGGCGGATCGGACGCCGTCGCCACGCCTGCCTGCTGAACCACTTCTGGCACTCCTGTAGAAAGCTGTCGTCCCATAATCTCTCCTGCTCAAACCGTCCCGAAGAGCGGGATGCATCGCAATCAGTAGAAATCCTCCGTTGGAGGACGGAAATAGGGCGATTGGAGGGAGAGACGCCCCCGGTGAGCTCCGCCAACGGCGATACGCCCCAACACGCCGCTCGATTCGAATGATCTCGATACCTCCGGCGCTACGGTTCCCGAGCCTCGATCTCGGACTTGCTCCTGACGCGTTCCGCCGCGGGCCCGAGCCTCCGGATTTCAGCTTTGAAATCGCCCAGGCTGCCCCAATGGACCCGCTTGTTGAGGTCCACCTGGGCGACCGCGACCGTGCCCCAGTTAGTGGCTTGGGCCAGACACTGGCCTTGGTAACCCCAAACGGCAGAGGCCATCCAATTATGGTTGGTGCCCTCGTAAGTGCTGCTGACAATATAGACTTGGTTCTCGCACGCGCGGGCCGCCGCCAGCAGCGGATTGCAACCCCAAACCGGCCAGGCGATGACCTCGGCGCCGTTTTCGGCCAGGCGCCGAGCCACCTCGGGGAAGAACCCGTCGTAACAGACCATCATGCCCACCTTGCCAAAACGCGTGGTGAAAACCGGGTAGTGATGGCCGGGCTGGATGCCCGCCGCAACCTCGTCGCGCGGCAGGGCGACCTTGTGGTACTTGCCTTGCACGCGCCCGTTCGGGCCGATCAACACGGCGGTGTTATAGACCAGGTGGCCCTTGCGCTCGATCAGCCCGGCGACAATGTAAAGGTCATACTTCCTGGCCAGCTTGCCGAAGTACTCCGTTGAGGGGCCGGGAATCGGCTCGGCGCATTCCACCATGGTCTTGCCGGAGTTGTAATAGGTGAGCGTCTCGCCCAACACGACGAGGTCCGCCTTGCGCCGCGCGGCCTCGGCTATGAGGGGTGCGTAGTCTCGCGCCTTCTCGAGCGGTGTGCGGCCTTCGGTGGGGCGAAAATGAACGGCGGCCAGCCGGACGATGCGGGGCGGCAGGGGATTCGTTTCGTGGAGCGACACATCGCTCCAGAGAACCTCGGCGTTGGATGCCCAGCGGAGGTGCAGCTCGAGGGTGGCGCGCACGGCGCTGGCGGGCGCGCGATAGGTGGCAGCCACTTCGGTCCAGCCGTCTTTGCCGGCCGGCCCATCCGGCGGATACTCCGGAGTTGCCCGAGTGCCGAAATAAGGCCGAATTACGGGTGTATCGCGCTCCGCGTGCTGGCCGGTCGAGTCCAGCCATATCAGGCGGGCGACCACGCTGCGGCGCGGAACGCTGACATTGACGGCGCGCCGAAATGCCTCAAAGCGATACCAATGGCCGCCTTGCACCGGAACGGTCTCTGCCCACCATCCCGACAATCCCTGGCGGGCGCCGGCTTGGATGTGAAATGCCCCATGGCCCTCGCGCCCGCTGTGTGGTTCGTACCGGAATTGGGGTGCGATCTCAGCCCGCGGCGCCCCGGTCGTCCAGCCGGCGGGCGCCGAGGCGGCGTCCTCGCTGGACGCCAAGGATGCAGGTGTTGGGGCGCCGAACGCCGTCGCAAACGATACGGCGCAGGCGAAGCCGATTGGGAGTGAAGCGATTGCCAGTGCTTTCATGGTTTCCAGGTTGGTGATGTGAATGCGAAATGTCCAGCAGGGCCGTGGCGGTTTCAGAACAGCTTTTGCTGAGATGCGCACCCGATAGCCGCACGATGAAGCTTGATCGTGCGTTTACAGGCGGCAAGATGGTCCTCGTTATCCAGGCAGCCCTAACGAGAGGGTCGCAAGAATTGACGATAAGAGCATGTTAAGAAGAGATTTTGTTAAAGGTTTGGCGGCGTTGCCTTTGGTGGCGTGCTCCTCTTCTTCTCTGGGGGGCGCCGGCGCAAACGAGCCGGGCGATGCGGGGGAGAGTCATCTGAAGCCTGGCAGCGCCGACAGGAGCCCTGGGAATGAGGGCGGCATTGCCGTTGAAAATGCCGAGCTGCGCCTGCTCCTGGGGAGCGACGGACGGGCGAAGAGTCTGCTCCACAAGCCGAGCGGACAGGAATGTCTCTTTGCGGGCGCGGACATCGCCGGATTTTCGATAACTCAGAATCGTCCGTATAACAATGAACTGCAATTGAAGTATCCGGCGAATCCGAGGAGCTTCGCCGCCAGTTCGCTGCGGCGTGAAGGCGACCGGCTGGTGGTGAGATTCGAGCCGCTCAACATTGTGGCCGCGATCGGACTGATCGTTACAGACAGTTACATCGCGTTTGCCCTTGAAAAGCTGGATTATGTGCGGACCGAATTTGGGGATCAGCGAAAGGCCCCCGTGGATGCCCTGGTCTTCCTCGAATTGCCGGTGCGCAACCGGGAGCATTTTGGGGAGTGGCTCAACGTCGTTTGGGATGGGGATGTCGCGGTAAACCTGCTGGCGGCGGACCCTTATACGCACGTCTATGCGGAAGAGCGCCAGGGATACCGCCTGCTCCGCGCCGAGGCCGTATCGGAAGTGAAGGGGCTGGGGACCAAAGCCGCGCTGATCACCACGGCCACGTCCAATTTGCTGAACTGCATCGACGAGGTTGAGAGAGATTTCAGCTTGCCCTTGGGCGTCGAGAGCCGCCGGCGCAAGGAATACCGCTACTCTTATTATGAAACCGGAGATGCGAATTCGGGGAACATCGATGAGCATATCGCCTTCGCAAGGAAAGGTGGGTTCCGGGCGATCCAGATCGTCTGGACGGCCTTTGCTTCGAGCATCGGCCATTTTCCATGGCGTCCGGAGTATCCCAACGGCATGGAGGATCTCGCCGAGGTGGTCCGGCGAATCAAAGTCGCGGGCATGATTGCGGGGGCGCATTTCTGGTACAACAAGGCCGAAAAGACAGACCCTTACGTGACTCCCATCCCGGATTACCGGCTTAACCTGCGCCGAACCTTCACCCTGGCGTCACGGCTGGATAAGGACTCGACGACCATAGTTGTGGAGGAAAGCGCGCAAGGATGCACGTTGGACGAGAGCCGGCGAATCCTGAAGGTTGGGAACGAATTAATCGAATACGCTGGCTACACGACGGAGCGGCCCTATCGATTTACCGGCTGTGTCCGCGGCGCCTTGAAAACCCAGGCCGAGGAGCATGCGCCCGGCTTCATTTTAGGCTTGCTCGATGTCGATACGTGGCCGATCTGGGTGCGCTTTGATCAGCGGACCAGCATTCAGGAGGAGGTTGCCGAGCGAATTGGGAAATTATACAGCCATGCGGGCTTTGATTTCGTTTATTTCGACGGGGCCGAAGATGTGCCGCCCCCCTACTGGTACGATGTGGCGATGGCACAACTGAAGGTGCATAGATGCCTTCACCCCGCCCCGCTGTTCGCCGAAGGGGCGCTCAAATCCCATTTCAACTGGCACGTATTGACGCGGGGCAACGCCTTCGACGTGTTCAAGCCGGAAGTGATCAAGCAAGCGACCCGCCGGAACCAGATGGACGATGCCAGATATACGGCCCAGGATTTTACGGCCATCAATTTCGGTTGGATCGACTACGCCGTGCCTGGCCAGAACACGATTGGGTTGCAACCCGACATGCTCGAATACGTGTGCAGTCGGGCCGCGGCCTGGGACTGTCCGATTTCCCTGGAGGGGCGCTTGGAGCGGTTGAAGGCGCATCCGCGCACCCCGGATAATTTGGAGGTGATACGGAGGTGGGAAGAGGCGCGATTAAGCGGTTACTTCAGTGCGAAGCAGCGGGACGCCATGAAGAATCCGGCTCAGGAACACATTCTTTTGCTTGATGAGAAGGGTCGGTTCGAATTGCGCGCTTACGAGCAAATTCAGGGCGTCGCGGGAGGAAACCCTCATATTCGGGCCTTCGTCTTTGAGCGGGCGGGCAAAACGTGGGTGGTATATTGGCACACCGAGGGCGCGGGCAGACTCGTTTTGGATTTGGCACCGGAGAGGATACGCCTCTTCAGGAAACCTGGAGAGGAAGTTCAATTGACTTCAAAACAGGCAGGGATAGTTGTGCCTGTTAACCACCGCCGTTACCTACAGGCCGACGTGGAGAGGGCAACGGTGCTCTCCGCCTTCAGAAACGCGAGAACATAGCTTGAGCGCTCTCCCGCGGGTGTCCGGACGGACATCTCCCCGCACGGGATGCGTCTCATCTCAGGCTTCTATTGAGCCCAGTTCATCCCGCAAGGGCCCGAGATCCTCTTCGAGGAGGGCCTGTCTCCGGCACTCAGGGAGGCGGCCATTTTGCCTGGCCGCCTTGAAGGCCTGTTTCAGCCATTGCCGGGCTTCGTCCAGCCTCCCAAGCTGGCAGGCGTAGCAGGCCAGGTTGAACGCGACCAACTCCACATCCGCGACTCGTTCAGCGCCCGGTTTGAGGGCGTCATAAGCTGCTTGCACCCCTCCTTCGGGCGCCCGGCGAATGGCATAGGAACGATTGATCCAACCGAAAGAGTCGCGTGGCTCCAGATCGATCAGTTTGGTCCCGATCTCGACCCCCGCCGCCCATTTCCTGGCCGCATGACAGACGCACCAGCGCGCCTTGAGCACATCGGGGCGAGACCGGGCCCGCCCCTTGATTTGATCAAGTTCCTTCTCCGCTTCCGCGGCGTTGCCCAGCTCGAGCCAACCCTCCGCCGCCAAGAGACGGAAGGCGTCGGATGGCCCAAGGGCCTTCATTTGGGGGCCTGCTTAATGCGCCCGATCTGCTCCAGGAGTTTGAGCGGCACGTGCGTTTCGCAGCGCGCCTGCCGGTCCATCTCCAGGCGGAACCGAATCGCCGTGCCGTTGGTTTCCAGCTTTGCCATCCGCTCCTTGATGGCCTGAGCCTCGGGGAGATCGGAACTGACAGAGAAGGTGTGTTGGATGAACCGCAGGATGTTAAAATAGCCCACGGCGGCCGTCGCATCGTCCGTTCTGAATGCGGGCTGTGCCTCGGGCTGCGAAGTGCCTTCGATGAGGCCTTGGATGCGGCCTGGCGTGGCGACCAGCAGTTCGTTGTTCTTGAGCGCATAGTCCATGTCCATCTTCCCGTTCGGGAACATGGCCTCGATCTGCTGCTTCTGCTGCGGCAGCCGATAGAGGGGACTGTTCAGATTAAAAGTGAGCGAGAAACGATCCACCGGGATGCCGGCCACCGTTCGCACCTTTTCCGTGAAACTGGCGGCGGAATAGAGCTTTTCCTGCCCGGCCCAGGTCTTGACCAATTCTTTGAGCAGAGGCTTCATTTTTCCATACACGGCCGCGGCGCTCGATGCCGGGTACTGATAGGCGCCGGAGAATTCGAGGTGCCCGTCAAAGAATGCCGATCCCCAGACCCGCATCGGCAGGGACAGCTCAATCAGGTCCATCATCCCACGAGTTGAGTTCTGATTTGTCCCGGCGTTCTGCATCTCCATCGACAGTTGGAAGAACCTCCGCATCAGGTTCAGCAGCCGCTCATTCTTTTCGATTGTCATGGCTGCGGAGGCCAGGGCGTGTGGGGTAACCGCCTTTACGTCTTCCGCCCTCAAGGGGTAAGGCGGCTTATGAATCCAGTGGGCCAGGTCGGAGTCCGGCTCAGGCGAGACGGTTTCTTCCAGCACGACCGAACCGCGATCGACACCCAGCCCCACCTTCAACTCATGGAGGCCCTTGACGAAGGTCTCGATGCCATCAAAGTAGAGGCCGAAAAGCTCTCGCAGCGCTTTGGAATTCACCCCGTTTGTCGCGGTGCTTTCGATTCGCTGGGTTAGTGCCATCCGGGCTACAGCCAACAATGGCAGCAACTGCGCCTTGGCGGCGGGGCTTGGTTCAAGTCTGACTTCCACCGTTTGGCCTGGCCGGGCGATGGTTTCGCCCTCCCACTGCTTTAGCTCGGCCTTTTCCTGGTCGCTCTGGTCGTCCGCGGCGGTAAAGACGATGGCGGCGCTTCCCGATCCCAATTGCACCCAGTCTTCGCCGGCCTTCGCCAACGCCCCCTCCGGGTTCAGAGCGTTGTGGAACTCTTTCACATCCGGGATCGGTCCCCGCAAGGCCATTAGCGGCTTGGGCGAGCCGCTGGGCTGCCACATCGCCAGTTCCCATGCGCCATCCGGGTTAAAGGCCGCCATATTTGTCAGGCCCAGGGCAGCGGTCAGTTGCCCGCCAATGTTCTCTTTCATTTCCGGCACGACGGCGCCTACAACCCGGACCACGGCATTGCTCAATTCGCCAAAACTTCGAATCGTTACGCGAGCCAGGGGTTGGGCAGCGCTTGTCATGGTTGAAAGAACCAGGACTGCCGGGCAGAGTGCCAATGCATTTCGCAGTTTCATAATCTGAGGACGTTGGTTTTTAGTGTGTCTCTCCGCTTGCGTTGGTTCGTCACGATCTCGTGACTGGGCCAGAGTATGCCCGTTTTCCCCTGGTTTAGCTATTACAATCGGCGCTCCGGATTGGATCCGCCGCTGAAGCCGCGCGAGGTCACTCTGCCCGAATAGACACGCGCAAGACTTGACTTCTTGGCAACATGTTTTGAAATTCAAGGATTCCCGCGATGGCCGCGCCGTCGCCTGACCATTCAGTGACTCAACGTATGAAAAATGTCGTCTGTGCGGAAAGCAAACCGATGGATTGCCTGAATCAGATTTCCCGCCGCCAATTTCTGCGCCGCTCCTGCGCGCTCCTGGGCGGCGCCTTTGCCGCTCCAAGCATCATTCCCGCTTCTGCCCTCGGCGCCGACGGCACAACCGCGCCGAGTGAGCGGATCAATATGGGATGCATCGGCCTTGGAGGGCAGGGCACGCGCGGGATGGCAGGCGGCATCTGGGTCCAGGAACGTGGAGGATTCCTAGGGCGCAAAGACATCCAGGTCAGGGCTGTGTGCGACGTGGACAGACGCCATCGCGAAAATGCCCGCAATATTGTGAATGCCCGGTATGGCAACCGCGACTGCGCCACGTACGACCGGTTTGAGGATTTGCTCGCGCGGCCCGACATCGACGCGCTGCTCATCGCCACTGGCGAACGCTGGCACCCGCTCATTTCCATCGCTGCCGCCCAAGCAGGCAAGGACATGTACTGTGAGAAGCCAATGTCCCTAACCATCGCCGAGGCGGTGGCCCTGCGCTCCGTCATCCGGCGCTGCGGCGTCATCTACCAAAATGGCACCCAGCAGCGCTCCAGCCATGCCTTTCGCTTCGCGTGCGAGTTGGTCCGCAACGGCTACATCGGCCAGGTCCAGGAAG
>JBJKSV010000820.1:0-10804 GCA_046703605.1 Limisphaerales bacterium | reverse complement strand
CTCGGCGTCCGCTTACACACCGATGGCCTCCAGTGGTTTGGCAAGGAACTATTCGAGGGAGTCGGATCGCTTAACGCAGACTTGATCTCGATTTGCGGCCATAAAATTCATGGACCGAAAGGGGCTGGAGTGCTCTATGCCGCATCCCCTTTGTTCCCAACACCGCTGCTTTTAGGCGGGGCGCATGAAAACGAGCACCGTGCAGGCACGGAAAACCTCGCCGCAAGCGCGGGCCTGGTCAGAGCCATGGAACTCTTTATCCCTGAACCGGTATTCCGCCCTGAAAGACTCGCGCCATTGACCGACCGCTTGATCGCCTTGGTGGATCGGCTCGAAGGCGTGCAGTTCGCCGGCTCTCGCCATTGTCGCCTGGCCAATACCGTGTCCTTTGTCACAAAGGGCTCGGACAGCATCGCGTTGCTGGCCGGGCTTGACTTGGAGGGCATCTGCGCTTCCAGCGGATCGGCCTGTTCGGCGGGTTCACTTGAACCCTCGCATGTGATCCGCGCGCTGGGGCTAGGCGATGAGGCCGCTAATTCGCTCGTGCGCTTTTCCCTTGGCCGCGAATCCTCCTCCGAGGAGGTTGCCGTGGTCGAGAGGGTGCTCCCATCCGTCATCGAGCGTTCACAACTTCTGAATAACCACCCAACCGATTGTGAATGAGCTGTAAAAAATGTGAATAACTCAGGACATTTCACTGGATTGGACAGACACTGCGAGTCTTGTTCAGACCCGTATTTTTGACGTAAGTCTTTGCTGTCAACCTTGACAGCGCCGGTCGTTTGGCTTATTCACACCCCTTAATACGGATAAGATTTGGGTTAACACAATACACATATTAAAGACGCATGAACCTGACCGTCTCGAAGGAGCAAATCATCAATGGACTCCAAGCAGTTCAGAATGTGGTCAGCACGCGGACAACACTGCCGATCCTTTCCAATGTGCTGCTCCATGCCCAGGAGAACCGCCTCGAATTCACGGCGACTGATTTGGATGTCACCATTTCGTCCGGTGTCGAAGCCAAGGTCCACCGGCCCGGCTCTTCGACGGTGCCCGTGAGAAGACTCTTCAGTATTGTGCGCGAGTTGCCCAACCTCGACATCGATCTCGAGGTGGATGAAAAGCATGCATGCACCATCCGCTCCGGCGCCTCTTTTTACAAAATCCATGGACTGAGCGCCGACGAGTTTCCTCCCCTTCCCACCTTTAATGAGGAGAAGAAGGTCACGCTTCCCCAGGAGACGGTGCGGGACATGATGCGCAAGACATCCTTCGCCATGTCCACCGATGAATCGCGCTACGTATTGAATGGCATTTATATCAGCCTCAAGGATCACAAGCTGACCATGGTCGCCACCGATGGGCGCCGCCTGGCATTGGCCGAGGAAGAGGTCGAGGTCGCCGAATCGAGCCAAGGCGAGTTCATTGTTCCCTCCAAGACCGTCAATGAACTGAATCGTCTGCTCCAGCCAAAAGGCGGGGTGGAGATCCACTACGCCGAGAACCAGGCCTCCTTCAGGCTTGCGGGCGAGAATCCCAGCGCTGCAGACTCCGTTCTCATCATTACCAAGCTCATTGAGGGCAACTATCCCAACTACCGCCAGGTTATCCCCTCGGAGATGAAGGAACGTATCGCGCTGGCGCGGGAGGAATTCCTCCACGCGCTGCGCCGGACTGAGATCATGACGAGTGAGAAATCTAATTCAGTCAAGCTCAGTTTCGGAAAGAACAAGCTCGAGATAACCGCCAATTCCGCCGATATCGGCGAAGGCAAAGAGACCCTCGCGGTGAATTATAAGGGCCCGGAGTTGGCTATCGCCTTCAATCCCAAGTACATGATCGATCCGCTCTCCGCCCTTACACAGGACGAGGTGTTCGTGGAGCTGATCGATGAACTCAGTCCAGGTGTCCTTAAAATCAACGGGCCCTTTCTCTATGTCGTCATGCCGATGCGTCTCAGTTGAGTTAGAGCAGCCGCGCCGGCTGGCCTGAATTCGCCCAAGCTTCTGGCGCCTGAAGCGCGGGCGGTATCGCCCGCGCCTTGAGATCTCAACCTTATGCGTCCTGCCGCCACCGCCGCGCCATGGTCATTGCCAGCAGACCTAACCCGCCCAGGATGAAGAGGCCGTGCGGCTCCGGGACAGCAGCCACGCCAATCGTAAAATTATCTACGCGGTCCGCCCCGCCAGTGCCGATGCTGCCGCCACTCGGCGTTGTGCCGGCGCCATTCATGAGCCTGAAATACACCGTTGGCGCATTGTTCAGTTCGGCAACGGGGCTCAAATCGAACAAGTAGGAGTAGGCCGAGTTGGGGCTGGTCGTGTTCCAGGAGCCATGGGAGCCGCCGTTTTCGAGCACGCTGTAACTGTGGAGCGGCGTGAAGGTCTCGCCGTCGGTGCTGTACTGGAGGCTGAAGCTGCCCGGCCCGGTCGAACTGCTCGTCTGATCATAAGAAACGGTGATGTTTTCGAAACCGAGTGTGCTGGTCTCGAACTGGTAGTAATCGCCTTCAGACCAGTTGTTGGCGCTCAGCGAGTGCGAGGAGCCGTTTCCGGCGGGCGCGCTCCAGGCTGTTGCGGAGCTGCCATGCTGGGCTGAAGCAGTCCCGGCGCCGACCTCAGGCGAGACTCCGGCAAGCGTTGTGCCGGGGCCGGAATTCTCCTGGATGTAGGAATAGGAGTCTTCGAAGGTCCATTGCGCGATAGTTTGCGCCTCAACGGGGCAGGCACAGCAGGTAGCGATTGCAATTGTTTGTGTAATAGGATGAGTAATGCTTTTGATTAGTTTCATAGTTTTTTGAGGAGTTATCGCACACACTATGAGACTTCATTTGCTATAGGCAAGGAAAAATTGCGAAGAATGAAGACAGGGGTCGCGGCCAGGGACAAAGCATCGCAAGCCGTTGATCAGCGACTCCTCAGGTCGTCTCTTACAACACATCGGCACGGGCTTTGTCACCGGCGGCGAGCCAGGGGTTTGTCCAAAATCGCCGATTTTAGGACCTTGTCGCCGATCGTTGTCCTCGACGTTATTGGATTTGGGCGTGTTTTTGACAGAGCGGCAGAGGAAGCGCTCACGTCAACACGCCGCACGCACCGGTGTCAGCCCCGGGCTGCGGGGAGTTCTAACTCGCAGCGAGCTCGCCGAGCATAGCCACTTTGTTATGCAGGAAATATTCCTTTGTAAGGGACTTTATCATGGCCTCGCGTTGATCGAAAAGGCGGCGAAGCTTCCGTGCCTTGTGGCGCGCCAGGGCGTAATGGGTGAAGAGCGGCATGGCGATGGTCGTATCTGTATAGCACACCACGGCGTCGGGAAGTTTGGTGGGATCAATTTTTCCCCAACTCACCGCTTCGCTCGGCGTGGCGCCGGAGAGGCCGCCGGTGTCGGGGCGGGCGTCGGTCACCTGGATGAAAAAGTCCTGGCCGAACTCTTTGATGCGGAGAACCTCCTGGATCTGTGGCTCAGTCTGGAGCATGAAATTTTTCGGGCTGCCGCCGCCCCAGAGCACAACCCCGCTACGTCCCCCACCGCGCTTGGCGGCCAGAACAAACGACGTTGTTTCGTTCACATCGATTGAGGGATTGATGCGCAGCTTGTTTCCACGCAGCTCAACTCCCGCGACGTTCATCCCGATGGTCGAATCTCCCGGCGAGGAAGTGTAACAGGGCACGCCCGCCCGAAATGCCGCAGCCAGCACTGAGACATCCCGCAGTTTGTTCTTTCGTTCCCATTCAGCGCAGTATTTGCCAAGCAAATAGTGCAGTTCCGCCGTGCCCATCTCCTTTTGGAATTCAGGCTGAATGAGAATATCCCGGAGCAGTTCGTCGGTTGCCATGAGGCCATCGCTGTACGGGATCAGGACATCATAGATGCGCACCAGGTCGTTATCCCGCAGGTCGGTGTCGTCAAATTTGAAACTGCCCGCATGAACGGGATAGTTGAGGGCGAAATGCATGTCGTGGTAGAGATTGGCGCCGGTCGAAACGATCCAATCGACAAATCCCGCCTTGATCAGCGGGATGATAGACGAACAACCCAGCCCCGCCGGCGTGAGGGCGCCGGAGATGCTCATCCCAATGGTCACGTCCGGTTCAAGCATTTTGTCCACAAAGAGCTGGCAACCCTCCCTGAGCCGCGCCGAGTTGTAGGCAAGAAACACGTCGTCCACCAGGCCGGCCAGCTTCTCTTTGCCGGTAAGATTCCTGGGCATAATGCGTTTGCCCGAGAGATACTGTTGTTTGTGCGGACAGCGCTTTTGCTTGAGCCAATCGGGCATTTCAGACAGAGCTTCCCGGGAGCGGACGTGTTTCTTTTGCGTTTTAGCCATAGTATTTGACCTGCTGTTCAAAATTCGTTCGTGACACAATACGCGCCAACTCTCCCTTGCCAACCATTAAATGGGGGCCTTCTCAAAAAGAAGGGGGTCTTGACCATTCTTTGCACTTGACGCGCCCAAGCTATCGGCCAATCTGATCCGCAAAGCTATTGATGATGAAAGACAACACGCTACCTGCCACTGTACCTGCCGCCTCCGGCTTCAGCATGCCTGCTGAGTGGGAAAAACACGAAGCGACCTGGCTCGCCTGGCCTCATAACTCGACCGATTGGCCGACCAAACTCGACGCCATCCGATGGGTCTATGGAGAAATCGCGCGCAGGATTTGCCCCGGTGAAGTTATCCGCTTGCTGGTGGATAATCGGACGGAGGTGAAGCTGGCCAACCGGTATTTGGGCATGGCCGGCGCGGATCTGGCCAAGGTCCAATTTGTGTTTCACCCTACCAATCGGAGCTGGGTTCGCGACACCGGGCCGATCTTCGTGCGCAGCGGCGCCAAGCGCAAGTCTGACACCGCCATCGTGCATTTCCACTTTAACGGCTGGGCAAAATACAACGATTGGCAGAAGGACCGCCGGGCGCCGGACGCCGCCGCCAAATTCCTCGGTAAACGCCTCTTTCAGGCCCGCCATAACGGCACAGAGTTCGTCCTCGAGGGCGGTGGCATCGAGGTCAATGGCAAGGGAACACTCCTGACCACCGAGGAATGTTACCTGGACAAAAAGGTGCAGGTGCGCAATCCCGGCCTGGGCAGGGAAGAAATTGAGCAGACCCTCAAGGATTATCTCGGCGTCAGCAATGTGCTGTGGCTGGCCGGCGGCCCGGCTGGCGACGATACCCATGGTCACATTGATGACATTTGCCGGTTCGTCAACGCCAAGACTCTGGTGCTCATTCAGGAGACCGACCGCAAAGACCCCAACTACCGGCCGCTGGCCGAGAACTGGGAGCGCGTCAAGGACTTCCGGCTCGAAGACGGCGCCAAACCGGAGGTCGTCGCCCTGCCAATGCCAAAACCGCTCTATTTCGACAATTATCGCCTGCCCGCTAGCTACGCCAATTTCTATATTGCCAACGAGGCGGTTCTTGTGCCGACCTTCAATGACCCCAACGACCGCGTCGCCCTGGGCATCCTGGGCGACCTCTTCAAAGACCGGCCCGTCATCGGCATTCACTCCGTCGATCTGGTTCTCGGCTTCGGCACGCTGCACTGCCTTACCCAGCAGCAGCCGGCGTAGCCCGAAGATGTCTCACGCGGGCAGGGCGCGTCGTCTTCCGCGCGCCTGCGCCTGCGCGACCGGCAGCATGAGGGGGGTTGCGGCGCGCAGAGGACTCCGCGCCCGGCCCGTAAGCCGTTGCCGGTTTGTTCGTGGCGTGAAATATTCGGCCTGGAGCAGGCTCTCAGCCGGTTTTTCCATTGTGCCCCGGCCAGGTCGGGAGTAAGCTCTGCTATCCACCATTTATGGAGCCGCTCGTATGAAGAAAGCAGCAACCGCCTCCAATTCCTCGCGGAAGCAGCCCCGCCAGGCGCCCGCACGCCGCGTCCATCCCGTCATCATCTATCCTTTTCACCAACCGGCTGACCTCTCAGACCTGGAGGCTCTTTACCAATTGGTGGCTCGGCTGGACTCCGATAGCACGCGCTATGCTCGCCCGCTGACCGTGATGGACCGCAAGACCTCCTCCGCCATCGAGCGGCACAGCGCCTTCGGTGCATTCAGGAAGGACGTTGTGGCCCTCCATTCGGATATCCTGGACGCCTGGTGCGTCGATACCTGTCAGATGTGGTATGTGGGATTGGGCCTGGCCTTTGAGCGCGGCCAGGCGGGCGACGTCTATTGGCTTATTCCCGGCGATTTCAATTACGGAACGCCGGTCGGCAAAGAGGTTTTGTCAGGATTGCACGACTTGCCCGAGATCATCCTAGAACTGGACCAGGACCTCTGTATCGGAGAAATCGCCACCGACCACAACAACCCCAAGCAACTCATTGACACCTACGGCACCTTTGCCCTGCTCTACAACTGGTTCCCGGCCGAGGCGGCCGAAATCCGCCAGTTCACCGAGCGGCCCCGGTCGGAGTTTTTCGCCATCCGCCATGGCTTTTTGCGCCAGGCCCTCAATCAGCGGTGGTACGCCTACGAACAGACCGTCGTGTTGCTCCTGGAGGCCATCTTCACCCGCAAGCGCATCAGCCGGTTCTTCGTCGGCAATATCTCAGACCTGCCCGAAGGACGCGAATCCCTCGCCTCGGCCATCCAGCAAGTCGAGCGGACGGAGCGGGTGCTCAAGTCCCTCTGGCGCGAACGCCATCAACCCCGCGCGGGCTGGTTCGATCAGTATCGCACCCTGGAGCGCCAATCCGACCAGGTCCGCGGCGCCGCCCTTTCCCTCCTGCGCAACCTGCTCGGTTAGCCGCGCCGGGGCCTGCGTTGAACTTTGCAACGGCCAACAAACGGCATGAAACAGGGCCGGTGCGTGTTCGGCTCGAGAAAAAACCGGGGTGGTTTTGTAATGGCCACGGCGGAGCAAACCGGGCAGAATCCGTTGCGTTGATTAGCCTCGAAAAACCGCAGACGCTATGACAAAGGCCGAAAAGGAACTGCCACCCGCGGCATCAGGCACGCCCGTGGGGCCCTCATTCGGCGTCCCCGCTTTGGAATCCGGCGCGGCCATCCTGCGGCTGCGTCAGGTCACCAAGAAGTACGGCGATTTCAAGGCCATCGAGGACCTCAGTTTTGACCTCGAGTGTGGGTCGATCTGCGGTTTTCTCGGCCCCAATGGCGCGGGCAAGACCACGAGCATCCGGATGATCCTCGACATCATCCGGCCCACCTCGGGGACAATTACTGTGCTGGGCCAGGCCTCGGCCCTGGCGGTGCGCCAGCGCATCGGTTACCTGCCCGAGGAAAAGGGCCTGTACAAGAAGATGAAGGCCTGGGCGATTATCGCCTATTTCGCCGCATTGAAAGGGATGCCGCGCCGAGCCGCCCGCCAGCGCGCCTATGCATTGCTCGAACGCTACGGCCTGAAAGACTTTGCGGACAAACCGACCGAGGCCCTCTCAAAGGGCATGGGGCAGAAGGTGCAGATGCTCGCCTCGATTGCGCACGACCCGGAGCTTGTCATCCTGGATGAGCCGTTCGCCGGCCTGGACCCGGTAAACCAGCAGGTAATGGAGGAAATCATCCGCGACCTGGCCCACCGCCGGCACACGGTGCTGTTTTCCACCCATGTCATGCAGCACGCCGAGCGGCTTTGCGACCGCATCCTGCTGCTGGCCAAAGGTCGCAAGATCTTCGACGGCACTCTCGAGCAAGCCAAGCAGTTGCTCCCGCGCCGGGTCCGCATCGCCACCGGCGATCCGATTACTCCTCTCCAGCAATTGCCCGAGGTGGTCTCCGTTCGCCCGCTCGAACCGCTCCATGGGGACGGAGCCGGCGCCTGGGAGCTGGAACTGGACGAGCAGGCCGACCCGCAGACGGTGCTGCGGGCGTGCTTCGATCAGCACATCCGTCTCCAAGGCTTTAACCAATCCGACCCAACCTTGCACGAGGTCTTCGTTCGCTTGGTCGGGCAGGAAGCGAAGGAGGCCGGTTTCCGATGAGATACGCCTGGTTAATCGCGTGGCGCGAGTACTCCGAGAACGCCAAGACCAAAGGCTTTTGGCTTGGATTGTTCCTGATGCCCCTCATCCTGTTCCTCTCTATCCAGGTGCCGATCTGGCTCGACCAAAAGGCCACACCCGCCAAGCACTTTGTCCTGGTCGATCAATCCGGCCAATTCGCCCCGGTCATCACGGCCAACCTGGAACGAGCCCGGCAGCAGAAAGTGCTCGAGGCACTCCGGGTTTACGCCCGAAAGTATGCGGACCCCGCCGCCGTGCTCCCCAGCCCGGACCCGTTGGCCGAATTTAGCGAAACCAACGCCCAAGCGCTGGATGCCTTCCTCAGCAAAGGCGGCCAGGCATTCTTCCTGGCGCAACTGCGGTCGCGCCTCCGAAGCGGCGCACCGCCTTTCGACGAGCCACGCCGCTCCTTCGTGCAGGTCCCCTTGCCCCCCGGCATCAATCCCCGGTCCGGCTTGGGCGACATTGTTGAAAAGCTCAAGCCCTATCTCCGGGGCGAGCAACGGGTCGAGGTAGATGGCCGCCCAGCCTCATTGGCCGCCGCCATTTTGATCCCGCGCGACGTGAGCCGGCAGATCATCCGTCCGGCGGCGGACAAGACGCTGCACGGGACGCCCGATGCTCCCGGCGGCAACACCTTAAGCCCCGCCCGGGCGGACGCCGCCCCCGCTGATCCCATCGAATACTGGTCGGTCGATGCCTCTGATTTTCACCTCCGGGACCAAATCCAGGGGTGGGTGAACGCCGAGGTTCGCCGGCGTGAGTACCTGGCCCGGGGCCTTGATACGGCCGCCATTCACGCCGTCGAGCAAACCTACATCCCCTTCAGGAGCCTCGATCCCAAAAAAGCCAAGGGCAAGGAAACGATCAGCAGCGCCGACACCATCCGTCAATGGGCCCCCAGCGGCTTTGTCTATCTGTTGTGGCTGGCAATCTTCGTCATCACGCAAATGTTGTTGAACAACACCATCGACGAAAAGTCCAACCGCATCATCGAGGTGCTGCTCTCCTCCGTTACTCCCGACGAACTCATGATGGGCAAGCTCTTCGGAATTGCCGCCATTGGCCTCACGATGGTCGGCGCATGGCTGCTCGCCCTCTTTGGGATTCTCAGTTGGAAGGCAGGCGGAGCCGAGTTGGCCCGCCAGGTCCTCTCCGTCCTCAAAGGCTCCAACCTGGTGCCGCTGTTCTGCATCTACTTCCTGCTGGGTTACCTGATGTATGCGGCGTTGATCCTTTCGGTCGGCAGTGTCTGCAACACGATCAAGGAAGCCCAGAATTACATGGGCCTGCTCACCGTGCTCATGATCGTTCCGCTCCTGACGATGACCTTCATTCCTCGGGCCCCCAACGGCTCGGTGGCGCGCCTGCTCTCCTGGATTCCGCTTTACACCCCCTTCATCATGATGAACCGGGCCATGGCCGATCCCCCGCTGGTGGACCTGGCCGGCACGCTTGCGCTGCTGGTGCTTGCCACCGCCGGCGCCCTGTGGATGAGCGGTCGCATCTTCCGGGTTGGCATCCTGCGGACCGGCCAGCCACCGCGGCTCCTGGAAATGATCCGCTGGGCCACCCGCCGCGATACCTGAGGAAGAACGACAAGATACATGACAGGTCAAAATGGTGGCTTTCTGCCGAGCGTAAACGAAAGTTTTATCATCCTTGCCATTGACTTTGCCATTCCTCCCGGCATAGCCTTGCCTCAGCGTTCGCAACCGTAAGTGAAAGGATTCTCTATGCCGGATCTGCAACAACTCTATGACGCCGTGGTCAACGGAGACGCCAAAGCTGCTCATGCTGTTACCGAACAAGCCCTCGCCGAAGGCGCCGACCCCCTCACCTTGGTCAATCAATATATGGTCCCCGCCATGGACGAGGTCGGCCGCCGCTTCGAATGCAGTGAGTACTTTGTCCCCGAACTGCTCATTTCCGCCCGCGCGATGAAGGCCTCCCTCGAAATCATCCGCCCTCTCCTGGTTGCACGAGGCGACAAACCACTTGGCCGCGTCGCTATCGGCACCGTCAAAGGCGACCTCCACGACATCGGCAAAAACCTCGTCGCCTCTCTGCTCGAGGGAGGCGGTTTCGAGGTCATCGACCTGGGCGTCAACGTGTCTCCCGAGAAGTTCATCGCCACTATCCAGCAGAACCAGGCCAATATCATCGCCATGAGCGCATTGTTGACAACCACAATGCCCTCCATGAAGAGCACCATCGAGGCCCTCCAGCAGGCGGGCGTGCGCGACCAGGTCAAAGTCCTCGTCGGGGGCGCGCCCATTACACAGAAGTATGCCGATGAAATCGGGGCCGACGGCTACAGCGAAAGCGCCGTCGGGGCTGTCGCCCTGGCCAAGAAGGCCGTGGCCGCGCCCGTCGCCTGAATGGAAGCTTCGGAAGGCACATGAGGTTCGGCTTAAGCTTTTGCAGCACGAGCAAAGAGGCCGGGGGCGGCCTGGGACTGCGGCCCGGGTGGCCAGCGCAGCGGCATTTCGCATTGGGCATTAGCCATTGGCCATTTTTTATTGGCAATGCGAAATGCACAATGCCTAATGCCCAATGCGCAATGAGACCACAGCTTCACCCGTGGAAGAAAACCGTCTGAGCCTCCCCGCCAGCATCAGATGCACACAGCTCTGGAAAAACTCCTTTCTAACGGCCCAGTCCTGACCGACGGGGCCTGGGGCACCCAACTCCAGGCCCGTGGCCTGGGGATGGGCGAGTTCCCGGACCTGTGGAACCTCACCCACCCGGAACAGGTGAGGCAGGATGCTCGGTCTTAGGTGGATGCGGGCAGCCAGGTCATCCTTACCAATACGTTTGGCGCAACCGCCATC